>JACMMM010000144.1 GCA_014379065.1 Saprospiraceae bacterium | reverse complement strand
ACGATCTCGAAAAAGGGAAAATCTTGGCCTTTTCGAGATCGTACCCTTCTTAGTTTTATATTTTGCGGTTCTCCGGTTTTCCTGTTTTGCGGTTTAATTTTAGTACTTCACCGTCACTTTCTCCATTACATCCCCTTGCTGGATTTTGTCTACGACTTCCATGCCCGATTTCACGCGGCCAAAAATCGTGTATTTGCCATCCAAATGCACCCTCGGCGAATGTGTGATGAAAAACTGGGTGCCTTCCGTATCAAAGCCCGAAGAAGCCATGCCGAGCAGTCCGGCTTGGTCGTACCAGGTCAGCCCGATCTCCGTGCGGAGCGAATAATCCAGCGCACCAGAACCGTCGCCGCGTGGGCAACCGCTTTGGATTACATGGTCGGACACCACGCGGTGGAACACCTTGCCGTTGTAAAAGCTCTTGCCAGCCAATTCGATAAAATTAGCAACCGAGCCAGGCGCCCATTGCGGCCAAAGCTCCAGCACAATGGTGCCTTTAGCTGTTTGGATGCTTACCACCGTCTGGTCTGTCACCACTTGCATCCGCTCCCAGTCAATGGGGTGATTTTTAGGGATTTTCGGCATGGCCGGATCCGGGCGGTCCTCGAGGTACGCGATGGTTTTTTCGAGGGCGGCAATGGCCTCGTAATCGCGTGGCATTTTGAGTTTTGCGAATGCTCCTCGGAAATCCTCCAGTCGCGTGGAGTCGCGTATGTCCCTGAAATTCAACAGATTTTTCTTTGAAAATGCCGGGGCAAGCGCGCCAATCATACCGGGGTCGCCATTGGCAACAATCTCACGGGTGTAATTGTAAAGCGTTCGCCGAACCCCCTTGGCACTTTCGCCAAAATGCGCCCAAAAATCAGGACGCATCATGATAGAGACCAAGGCATCTGTGGCGGCCACCTTCACTGCTGAAGCCGGATCGTTAAAGCCAAATTGGTGAATCCAGGTGTAATTCCTGCCGTATTCGGCCAGTCCGGCGAGACAAGCCGCCCGTTCGTAAGGGTTTTTGGATTGTTGAAAAATCTGCTTTAAACGCCAGTTCAAATCCACTTTTGCCGTGGAATCGCCCCAGAAAGTGAGGTTTTTGTTCGCGGCTTGATACAAGGCGATTTGCATGGGCATCGGCCAGGAAGGGTTGTCACGCGCCATCCGATAGTACCAATCCCCGTCTTGGGGCTTCCCGTTTTTTACAAAATATTCTGCTGCGGCGCGGCTAACATGAAGGTTGGGGTCGTACAGTTTTTCAGCCACCAGCACCCTGGAGGTGTCGTAATTGAATTTGCCCAATGCCTTGATAATCTCGCATTTAACACGCCAATCCTGTTCCGACTTGATCACTTTTGACAGCATCCCAAAGGCAGGGCTGGCCTTGGAATTTCCCAAGGCAAGGGCAATTTGTGCGCGCACTTCAGGGGAATTCACGGCGCGTACAAAGCCCAAACTGATGGTCACTGCCTGGGCGCTGTCCAAGGTAATCCCCTCCGGACGGGCGAGATAATAAGCGGCCACCAGTCGGGCAGATGCAGGAATTTTTTCATTGCCGACGTATTCTACCATTCGTTGGGTCGCTAAAGGTTCTATGATCGCTGAATCGCGCATGGCAAAACGCAGGATGGCGCGGCATTGGCCTTCGAGCAGGAGCGTGTCGCTGGGCTGGTAGGTCGTCACGGCTGCGATTTCGCGGAGACTTTTGCGCGAGCCGCATTTGCCCACGGCTTCGAGCACCACGGCGTTGAAGCGCTGGTGCTCCGAGAGCGAATCTTTGGATAAAAAGGCCTCAATGAGTGGCTTTTCGCACTTGGCCGAACCGATTTGCCCCAAGGAAAAAGCTGCGGCAACCCGCACGTCTTCCACAGGATCTTGCAACAAGGGGGCGAGCGCAGCGATGGCATTCGTATCGCGCACCGAGGCGAAAGAAAGCGCAGCCAGATAGCGCAGCGTCAAGTCGCGGTCGTTCAGGAAAAGCAACAGGCTGTCGGTGTTGCGTTTATCGCGCAGGTTGTAAAGGAGTTGCACCTTTTTGTTGCGCAGGTCGAGGTTGACCTTGCCGTGTTGAACTTCTTTTTTTTGGTTGAATTCGGGGGGCTGACAAGCGCATAGTGGCAATAGTAGTAGCAGTAGCAGTTTTACCCGCCGAAGCCTTCCTGCCCGTCGAGCCTCGGCAGGCGGGGGCGGAGGAGGGGGGCTGTAGCAGTAGGCAGTGGCAAGAATCCTGAATCGCATGGGAAGAAACGGCGGCGTTTTGCCGCTGGGCGGGGCAAAAGTAGGGGATTTGGAGGATTGAGGGATAGAACTTTGGGAGCGCTGACGGGATCACGATTAGTCAGCTGTGAAACTGATGTATGGGTTCTGCTTTTTAGTTTTTTAGAGGCATTATAATAATGTTTTCTCCATATCCAATTTTACCTGCCTTATGGTTGCAGGAGGTTCGTAAGTGCTTTGCTCCACTACAATTTGTTTTTCCTTCAATTGAAAATCAAGATTGTTTAATTCATCACGCGATTGTCTTAATGTAAGTGTAGTATCCAATCGTATCTGCTCATACTGCGATTGTGT
>JACMMM010000143.1 GCA_014379065.1 Saprospiraceae bacterium | reverse complement strand
TAGTACGCTCCCTCCCATGGTGTGCAAAGCAATGGGTCAAGGCTGCCGTTGTGGTCAAAATCGTTGGCAAACAAACGCAGAGGGGCTACTGCTGAAGCGTGGTGGCGGGAGTTCAGACCCCAATTCCCGGCAACAATATCCTGATCGCCATCGCCATCCAAATCGCTGAGGGTCAGGCATCTCCATAAGCCGGAAGAATTAGTCAGGCGGTGACTTAAAGACACCGCCTGACTTTTTATCTCGAAAACCGCCAATGCCATCCAATCTCCCGCCACCACCATTTCAGCCTTGCCGTCGCCATCCAAATCGCCAAACTGAATATCTGTTACCATCCCGATTTTTTGAAATTCTGGGCTGACAGAAGAGGTCACGTTTTTGAAAACACCGCCCTCATTTTTCAAAATAAAACTTTCGGCAGACTCGGGAAATCGCCCGGGAACTGCCCGCCCGCCCACGAACAAATCCTTCCGACCGTCGCCATCAAAATCAAAAACTGCGACGCAACTGCCTGATTGTGTTTCTGTTGGCAATGCGTTGGCGGCACGTGTGAGTATTCCATTCCCATCATTCAAATAAAGGCGATCTTGGTAAAGCGGCGAATTGGCAGGCTGTTCATTGCCCCCACTCACCACGTACAAATCCAAATCTCCGTCGCCATCCGCATCAAAGAACGCATTGGCCGTGTCTTCAAAATCTTTGTCGGATTCGAGCGCGGGTTGGGTGGATCGCTCAAAGCGTGACGCTGTTTGCAAAAAAACCACCCCTGCCTGCCCCGCCGCCCCGCCTATAAAAACATCTTCCATCCCATCGCCATTCAGATCGCCGGTGGAAATACGCGGACCTGTGCGGCTAAAGCGATAAGGCAGGAGTTTTTCCCGGTCAAAATCCTCGAAGGGGTTTTCCAGGTGTTCAAAATCAAGGCCGCTGGAGGCAGTAATTTCTTCAAAAAACAGCTTGGTTACGAGCGGTTCGCGCGGGCAGCGCCCCGGCTTTGCGTCTTCGATTTTTAGCACGATGCGCTGATCAGCCGATACGTTGGTTAGTATTTGAAAACGCCGTTCCTGCCAATCTACCTCTATTTTGTCAACAGTTTTTACCTCGCCCAAACCAATTTGAAAAATCGCTTCCACGCTTGAGTAAAACCCTCGCACGTTGGTCATTTCCTGTGAAAAAACCATTTCCCCCCCTACCCACACGCGCACTTTCGCACCGATACCGACAGGGTTTTGGGCAGTACCACGGCACTTGATTTGCAGCCAATGATTCTGGTTGAAACTTGTGGCAGTGTTTTCATAGATGCCCGGAGGGCTTTCCAAATTGTTGGTAATCAAATCTAAATCGCCGTCGTTGTCGAGATCGGCGTATGCTGCCCCATTGGAAAACCCGGGTTTGCTAAACCCCCAAGCATCCGAAACGTCGGCAAGATGTGGCACACCTTGAAGGTGTGCCACATCTTCATTTGCGCCCGTATTTTGAAAAACATAGTTGTGCGATGGCGTGGAGGGCATCAAAGTTACATAGTCTTCAAAGTTGGGAAAACGGCCCTTGCTTACTCCGCCCGTGCGGTTGATGCTGTCGGCAGTATAAAGGAAAAAATCGAGGTCATTGAGGTCGCGCTTAACACCGCTCGTGACGAAGAGGTCGCGCCATCCATCATTGTCAAAGTCAGCCAGCAAGGGTGCCCAACTCCAATCTGTGGCTGCCATGCCGCTGAGGTTTCCGATTTCAGAAAAGCCTTCATTCCCATTTGAGATTTGCAGCGTGTTGCGCATAGCTTGCCTTCCATAACCACGCTGTTGCATCTGTCGGTCGCGTTCAAGGGTCATGGCAGACATGAGTCGCTGGCGGTGCGGCCCTGCGGTGGCGAGCATATCTAGGGTCACGAGATCGGCAAAGCCATCCCGGTTTAGGTCGGCAAAATCTGCACCCATCGTGTGGTTGGAGGTATGGCGGAAGTAGGAATCGGCTTTGTCCGTGAATGCGCCCTTCCCATTGTTGATGTAAAGGAAATCGGGCATCACGAAATCGTTGCCCACAAAAAGGTCAGGAAGACCGTCATCATTGAAATCGGAGGCGATGGTAGAGAGGCCAAAAGCACGGTTTTTTATCCCTGCTTTTTCTGAAACGTCCATAAATTTACCCCCTTCATTTTTCAACAGACGATCAGATTCGTACTCGTCCTTGGGCACCTGGCTCCGTGCCGACCCTTCCGTAATGTCAAGGTTGTTCATGTTTTTGAAATCCACCGGGTGGTTCAAAATATAACAATCGAGGTCGCCATCAAGGTCGTAATCGAAGAAATTAGCGTGTTGGGAAGCGGAGAGGTCGTCGAGGCCATATGCTCCAGCCTGTTCCAAAAACCTCACCCCCAGCCCCTCTCCTCCAGAGAGGGGAGTGTTGATAAACAATAGGTTGCGTCTGTCAGGCAAAGGTGTGAGCCAAGTTCGGCACACATAAAGATCCTGCCAACCGTCGGCATTGATGTCTACTACGGTCACGCCCGTTTTTAGGCCGCTAAACTTTGAAACACCCGATTTCTCAGAAATGTCTTCAAACTTTAGACCGCCTTTGTTCAAATACAATCGGCATCCTTGCAGGCGGGCCGTAAAAAAGAGGTCTTGGAGTCCGTCGTTATTGACATCTATTACTGCCACACCGCCGCCATTGTAG
>JACMMM010000142.1 GCA_014379065.1 Saprospiraceae bacterium | reverse complement strand
GTTTGATAAATATCCGGGAAAGGTTTGCGCGTTTTCTCATCGCCGGATACCACGATGCCCTCAAACCAGTGCAGAAAATCGTAGCGATCCAGCGCCACGGGAAAGGTTTCGTTGCTCCAATTGGTCAGGGCGAGCAAACGGTGTTCGCCGCGGTCGCGGAGTTCACGTAGCAGCTCCACCGTTTCGGGAATTGGCCCGCCGAGCATGTCCTCCCAACGGTCGTAGTAGGCACGAATCTCGGATTCCCATTCCGGGTATTGATCTAACAGCAATTGCGTTGCCACCGAGATCCTGCGGCCAGCATCTTGCTCCACATTCCAATCATGGGTACAGATGTTGTCAAAAAAATACTGCCGCCGTTCCGCATCTGGGATTAGTTCGCGGAAAACATATTCGGGATTCCAGTCAATCAGGACCCCGCCGAGATCGAAAATGAGTGTTGATATTGTCATTGTAGTCATTTCGTCATTATGGTCATTTCGTCTTAGGCATAGTTAGCAATGACCATAATGACTACAATGACGAAATGACTATAATGACCCTCTTAAACATTAAATCGGAAGTGCATCAAATCGCCGTCAGTCACCACATATTCCTTGCCTTCAACGGCCATTTTGCCGGCTTCTTTCACTTTGGCTTCGGAGCCGAGGGTGACGAAATCATGGTACTTGATCACCTCGGCGCGGATAAAGCCTTTTTCAAAATCGGAGTGGATCACGCCTGCTGCTTCTGGCGCCTTGGCGCCACGGCGAACCGTCCAGGCACGTACTTCCTTCACGCCTGCAGTGAAATACGTGATGAGATTCAGCAATTTGTAGGCTGAATGAATGAGACGGTTCACGCCCGGTTCTTCCAGCCCCATCATTTCTAAAAACTCCTGGCGCTCCTCTTTGGTGTCCAACTCAGCAATTTGGGCCTCAATGCCCGCACAGATATTGAGCACCTCTGCATTTTCGGCAGCCACTGATTTTCGAAATGCCTCGGTATGGGCATTCCCTGATTTGATGGCTGCTTCATCCACGTTGCAAACGTATAAGACCGGCTTCGCCGTAAGCAGTGTCAATTCTTTGGTAATCAAATATTTAGCGTCGTCATCAAGTTTGGGGAGCATCTCGCGCACCACGCGACCCGTTTCTAAATGCGCCTTCACGGCAATCAGGGTTTCAGTGGCTTTGGCCTCTTCCTTGTTGCCAGCCCGTGCGGCGCGGGTGCTTTTGTCCAGACGTTTTTCGACAGTCTCCAAGTCCTTAAAACTGAGTTCCAGGTCAATAATTTCCTTGTCGCGTACGGGGTTTATCGAACCGTCCACGTGAACTACATTGTCATCATCGAAGCAGCGCACCACATGAATGATGGCATCCACTTCTCGGATATTGGCGAGGAATTGGTTGCCCAAACCTTCCCCTTTACTTGCACCCTTGATCAAGCCGGCGATGTCCACAATCTCTACGGTGGTTGGCTGAGTCTTTTGAGGCTCAACGATTTCGGTCAGCTTGTCGAGCCGTTCATCAGGCACGGTGATCATACCCACGTTGGGGTCTTTGGTCGCGAAAGGGTAGTTGGCTGCCAAGGCTTTGCCATTGGTGAGCGCGTTGAACAGAGTGGATTTGCCGACGTTGGGCAGGCCGACGATGCCGCATTGAAGTGCCATGAGAAAACGGTAGGGCGAAATTCATTTCGCCTAAATAAAAAAAGTAAATATATTTTTTATCAAACACTAAGGAACTAAGGAGCACTAAGATTAAGAGGGGTTTAAAAATAAAACCCTTAGTGTCTCTTAGTTCCTTAGTGTTTGATAAAAAATATCTGCATTAGTTTGTACCAGAAACAAGGTGCTCAAAACATGATTCTGCCAGCCCCTTGTTTTTCGGGCGCAAAAGTATGTTTAATTTGGCAAAAATAACGACTCGGCTAAAACTTCCCTTCCTGTTTTTCCGCAACAAAAGAGCAAATCCAATACCGACAAGTTTGGCAAAAAGCCGGTACGTTCTTCAAAAACCTGAGAGTAACGCACCGGAGAGAACCAAGTGGGAGATTCGTTCCATCCCCCACCAATTTCGCCACGTAAATCTTCCGCCTTTGACCATGTTCCTAAGGGAAAATATTCTGATTGAAAAACAAAGTCGCCCGTCCAACCCAGCTTCTTTTGCAGTATAAGTGTTTGAAAATCAAAATTGTAATCGAATAAAAACGCCCAACGCCCCTCGTAAAAGGGGCGGATTTCATCCGCATAATGTTCGTAAAAAGGGGCGTTGCCATAAGCCGCCTGAATCGTGCGCCAATGCTGCCGCTGCCAAGGCTCTTCATAAGAGATGCGCACTTCTCGAATGGGCGTT
>JACMMM010000141.1 GCA_014379065.1 Saprospiraceae bacterium | reverse complement strand
CATAATCCAAAACATCCGATCCGACATAGCGCAACCGTTTTCCGGCAGCGTCTATGCTACCCCAGTCGGGGAAAGTGCCGGCATACACAAAGCCGCCACCTGGCAAAGCTTTGGTATCTATGAGAGAATTTTGTCCGGCATCCAGGTCGGTGTACCTGCCTTTGCCCTGCTCGTACCAAAGGCGCATCTGAAACCACCATTTGTCGTTGTTGTACTTTTGGTAAGAGCCACCTGCAACCAATTGAGAGCCGTCCGCAGAAAAAGCAAGGATGTCCAAACCTCCATTTTCTGTGTTTCCAGTCATGTCAACTGTGTAGCTAAATGTCAAGGTAGAAGCATCCAGCACCTGCACCGTCGGACTATCTTCATAACCCACTGCCAGCAAGTGTCCATCAGGAGAAAAAGCAAGCGAAAAGAGTTGGCTTCCTCCCGTTGTCTTGCTTTTTTTCAAGAGTTTAAAATCCGCGTCGTAAAGTCGTAGGTAACCATCATAACAGACGGTCGCCAGTCGAATGCCCCAATGGTCGAATGCGACATTATGACACGGACCTCCATAATCGCTGTCCTGCGCTTGTAAGCCACCATCGCTGCTTCGATAGACGCGGATGCCATTTGATCTACTTATCGCGGCAACGAGAAAACGACCGTCAGGTGAAAATTCCAAATCTTTAATAACGCTCGGGAGCCCCTTGATGCGACGAAGCATAGTGCCGGTATTGGCATCAAAAAGGTAGATGTTGTAATTCAACCCATCCTTGCTTGTCCATCCGCCCACTGCCACCGTGCGCCCGTCGGGAGAGAGCGCCCCGGCGTGAAGTTGGCCTTCATTGTCTGCTCCTATGGGTGGTCGAAAAGTTCGCAGCAGCACACCAGAACCAATGTCCCAAAGTTTAGCGGTTTTGTCATCGCTGGCGGTGAGCAGGTAGCGGCCTCGCGCGTCGGTGCTGATGCGGCGTATCGTTGCCGTGTGCATTCCGGTGTTAAGGGTAAGAATTGGCTCACTGGGTTGGGTGTGGAGGAGCAGGGGCGTAAAGAAGAGCAGGGAGAGGAGGATATGCTTCATTATGAATAGGATTGGTTGGTGTTTTTAGATTAACATTTCGCAGCTAAGCAGAGATTTCTGCGCAAGATGGAGGGCCCAAAATTTGTGTCGGCACCCCCTGCCCCTAAAGGGGAGTCTATCCGAAAAAGTCAAAATTGTTTTGTTTTTTAAACAAATCATGTATACTTCGGATAAACTCCCCTTTAGGGGTAGGGGGCACCGACCCGAAAAATCAGGTATAGATATCCACTCAAAAACTCGTCCTCAGCATAACCGAGTCCTCCGCAAATCGCCGTTTCTTTTTGAAGCCGCGCGATTTGCGCAGGGCTTCGGGCAGGCCTTCTTTGATGAACAAGTAGCCGTCTGTTTCAGTGGTGGTCACCAGCGGCTCGAAGGCAGCGTTTTGGGCAAATACAAAAACCCGCTCGTCCCCAAAAGGATCGGAAACCTCAAAGCCTGGGCCGATTTCGAGCCATTGGTCGACCTGGGCGGCACTGACGGGACGGTCGTTGTCGAGCAGCACAAGCCGCCCGTCGGCAAGTTTGTAAATGGAGCGCACCGTGCAAGCTTGGCTGACTTTGAAAAAGAAGCGCATGGTTTCTCCGTTTTTGAAATGGAGATTCAGGCGGCCTTTGTTGCTTTTGCAGGTAATGGTAAGGGCAGTGTCGGCGGAGGGCACGGAATATGGGACGGTTTGTTTTTTTGCGGGGAAAGTGGAAGCGCGGGAATTGGGTTGGCTCGGCGCAGCTTCGGTGGCAGGCAGGGTATCGGTTTTGTTGACAACGGGTTGCGCGATGCTGGCCGGGTCAGGTTTCTTCCCAAAAATATCGCGCAGCGACCAGCCCGAAAATTCGGCGATGCCGCCCAGCACACCGATGGTTGCCACCAAAATGCTGCCCCATTTTGCAAGTGGATTTGCGAAAAAACCGCGTTTTGGCTGTTTTTCCAGGCGGTTTAGAATTTCCAGCAGAGCGGCGTTGATCTGTGCGCGCTCTCGGTTTTCGTCTTGAAAATTGAGCGTGCCGAGGCGCTTTTGGCGGGCGAGGTTTTCAAAGCGTGCGGAAAGCAGCGTCGCTTCGTGGTGCAGGTCGGGGTCAATGTGTTGCTGGGCTTGGAGCAGCCCGTCGAGCACACGTTCGGTTTTGCCGTCGGCGAGCCATTGTCGGAGTTGGTGGTCGTTCATGTTCAGTTCCCGCAGGGTTAGAACGGTGCTGCGAAAGTAGCAAACTTTTGTTTTTAGCATCTCAAATGGAACCCGCCGCATTCGCAAGTTCTTCAGGGGCCGTCAACAGTATCCGCCTGCCCTTGGATTCAAGCCATCCCTTATCCCGAAATTCACTCAAAGTACGCACCGTGGTTTCGAGCGTTGCGCCCACGAAATCGGCCAAATCCGTTCGCGAAAAAACGATGGCGGGAGGTTGATGGCCAGCAACAGCGTATTGCTTGTAGAGCGTTAGGAGACAGATTGCCAAGCGGGTACGCACCGGGTAGCGCAAAAAGAAGGTCATTCGATTGACCCAAACCGAGAATTCCTGACTGAGTGCAATAAGCAAGTTGTGCGCAAAAAGGGGTTCTTCCCGAACCAACTGAACAAATAATTCCGCTGGTATGAAATCCACATCTACCCTTCCCACTGCGGTTGCCTCCATCGAATAAGCCTCGGAGGACAACAAATGCCTATACCCGACGAGGTCTCCTACAGTATAAACGTAAATGATTTGCCGTTGGCCTTGAGGCGTTGATTGGGCTATTTTGACCAATCCTGAGCGCAAAAAACAGGCCCCTTTTGCGTAATTGCCTTGACGGAACAGCACTTCCCCATCTGAAAAAGTCCGCGGTTTGAAGCGTTCATGTATACGCACCAAGATGCTCTCTGGGAGGTTTTCAAGCACTACATGGTGCTTGAATAAAAATGGTTCGGTAATTTTTTGAACAAAGGAAAGAGGCATCAGCAGCACAAATGTAGAAGAAGCCGCGCGTTAAAGTCCTACCCTACCCTAAAAAAAACAGACAGGCTGCAGCGGCCCGTCTGTTTGAATCCATCCTTAGAATAATTAGAGACTCTCTATGCTGAAAGTTCCCTACCTTTTTAAATTCCTCGGCAAGGTCACAAGAACAAAACACATAAAAATTGACATAAATCAAACTTCAGAAAAAAATTGTTGTAAGGCTTCCACCATCAAGGCTGGTTCCTCCTCTTGCACAAAATGCCCCGCCTCCGGGCAACGAACAACGCGGGCTTCCGGAAATGCCAGCGCCCATTTGTCGAGTTCGTATGCAGGCACAAAGGTGTCTTTCATGCCCCAAAATATAAGCCCGAGTTTTTCTTTCAGCAAGTTCCGCTGTTGCCAGAGACTGTCCCACCAATCGTTGGCCTGCAATAATTCTTTTGTAAAGGCATAGGTAGCTACCCTTGAAGCCGCATCAGGCCAGGCCATTTTGTAATGGCGGTGTACCTCCTTGGGCAGATTCTTTTTCTTGTTGCCAAAAGCGGCTGGCATCACGACATTGACCGGAAAATTAAACTGTTTGTATAGCACCCGACCCAACCAAGTATTCATCATTTTCGCGGGGCGATTGTAATGCGGATCTGTATCCAGCCGCCACATCCAGCCATTGAAAATGCAGATTTTGCGCACATTTTCAGGACGGCGGATGGCTTGGCTCAGGCCGATGGAAAGGCCAAAGTCGTTGGCCACAATGCAGATATCGCGGAGATCGAGTTGCTTGATAAATTGCCCCAATCGAGCCGAATGCGCCGCACAAGAATAGTCCGCATCGACGGGTTTTTCGGAAAGCCCCATGCCTAGCAAGTCGGGCGCGATGCAGCGGAACTGCCCGCGCAATTCGCGCACCAAATCGCGCCAGCCAAAGGACCATTCGGGCGTGCCGTGCGAAAAAAGGATGACTGGGCCGCTGCCCTCGTCAATATAGTGCATTTGGTGGCCGTCTATTTCAATAAAACGGGATTGGAAGGGGAAGAGGTCGCGGTTGACCCAGTTGGATGATGGATGGTGGACGTTGGACATTGGATGGTGGACTTTGGATGATGGACGTTGGACAAGGGACGTTGGATGGTGGACGTTGGATGATGGACGTTGGACTTTGGACACTGGAGCTTGGATATTGAACAATGGAGTTTTGGCTTAACGCCTACAACCTGAATTTTGCACGGCTCAAGTCCAAAGTCTAATGTCCAAAGTCCATTGTCTAATGTCCAACATCCAGAATCCGATATTTTTTGATGAGCAAATTTTTCATAGAATTTAGCGGATAACGGACGGTGTCTTGCAGCCAATGAAGGCAAACACCGTCAATGAGCGCGAATAAAAGCAGGGCTTCCTCCTCAGGCGCTTCCACGCCGAGCCGCTGAAAATTGTCGGTCAAATGCTTCAGGACAAACTGGTTGACTGCCCCTAACTGCTCCCCAGCTACTGCACTCACTTCGGATTGGAAACGGATTTTCGTAGCCAAGCGCCAAAATTTTTCATCTGCTCGGATAGCCGTCAATGCCCGTTCGATGTGCTGAAGTATCGCCTCACGTGGGTCAGCAGAAGCAGATGAATAAGGCTGCATCGTGTCTGCTATATGCGCCAACCCTTCTTGGATGATGGCCGCCAGCAAGCCTGCCTTGTTTCCGAAGTGTCTGAAAATCAAGCCCTCAGATACCCCTGCTGCTTTGGCGATCTGGCTCGTGGGTGTCCGGTCATAGCCTTGTTCGCCAAAAAGTTGGAGAGCAGTTTGGAGGATAATTTCTTTGTTGGTCATTTCTTAATAGTGAGTAATCACTCACAAAAGTATAAATGGTTTTTGAATATGCAATGGGTTGCAGAGATTTTTTCTTTAAAGTGGCAGAATTGGCACTTCTACAGCCCACTGAATTACTTTTGCTACTATAAAAAATTGGAATTAAACGCTATCTATCGTCTACCTACGGAGGCTGAGTGGGAATATGCCGCACGTGGCGGGGTACATTCAAAACATTATAAATATGCCGGGAGTGATGATTTGAACGAGGTAGGTTGGTATGATGAAAACGGTTGGCACCCTACCGTGGAGGAATTTGTATCGGATGAATTCAAAGTGCCAGCAAGAGTGGGAGAAAAAAAGCCCAATGAGCTGGGGCTTTATGATATGAGCGGATATGATTCCGAGTATTGCTTGGATCATTGGCATAACAATTATCAAAATGCTCCCACTGATGGGAGCGCTTGGTTGACTCCACCAAGTGCTTATCGGGTTTTTAGGAATAGCGGTGGCAGAGCGAAAGCGTTTAGCTGTCGCATTGCCAGCAGGTTCCGCTGTCTTCCTTATCAAGCTGGAAGCAGTGGCAGCTTTAGAGTGGTGCGAGAAGCTTGATAACTTCCAAAGTTTGCGCGAAGGCCATAGTATTATTTTTATCCTTGCTCATTTTTGAAAAACTTTTCCTGCGAGAAGAAACTTTTTCAGTCATTTGTCCAACGATAAAATGGTCAACGGTCAATAGTCAACGGTCAATAGTCAACAGCCAATGGTCAACAGCCAACGGTCAATAGTCAACGGTCAATAGCCAACGGTCAATAGCCAACGGTCAATAGTCAACGGTCAATAGTCAATGGTCAACAGCCAACGGTCAACAGTCAAAACCAACAGTCACAATGAGCAAACCCTCCTTCCTCTGCATCGCCAGTTATTTCAAGGGCAACGATTTTTTGCGCGGCATGAAATCAACGGGCGCAACGGTCTATCTCGTCACCTCCAAAAAACACGAGGACAAACCCTGGGCCCGTGAGGTGCTCGACGACATTTTTTATGTCCAGCAAAACGATGAAAATGAGTGGAATATGGAGGATACCGCCTCGGGGCTTGCCTGGCTTATGCGCAGCAAAAAAATAGACCGCATTGTAGCACTCGACGATTTTGACGTGGAAAAAGGCGCTTACCTCCGCGAGCATTTCCGCATCCCCGGCATGGGCCAGACGACGGCCCGCCACTTCCGCGACAAACTTGCCATGCGCATCGAAGCCCGTGACGCTGGCATCCCCGTCCCGGCCTTCTCGGATCTTTTTCATGACGCAGATATACACCACTTCACGCACAGTGTCCATGCCCCATGGATTGTGAAACCGCGCGGCCAAGCCTCTGCTACGGGCATGAAAAAAGTGTACAACCACGTGGACTTGTGGGCGCATCTTGACACGCTTGGCGACCAAAGACACCACTACCTTGTAGAGCAGTTCAAACCCGGCGACGTGTACCATGTAGACGCGCTTTCCGAAGGTGGCAAGCTGGTTTTCGCCCGGGTCTCCCAATATCTTTCCACGCCGTTTGAGGTGGCGCATGGGGGCGGCATTTTCCGCAGTGCGGTGGTACCTTTTGGTTCCGACGACGATAAAAATCTCCTGAAACTGACTGCCGAAGTGATGACAGCTTTTGGAATGCAGTACAGCGCGAGCCACACCGAATTCATCAAAAACCACGAAACGGGCGAGTTTTATTTCCTTGAAACTTCCTGCCGCGTGGGCGGAGCGCATTTGGCAGAAATGGTAGAATGTTCTTCCGGCATAAATCTTTGGTACGAATGGGCGCGACTCGAAGCAGCCGTTGCCAATGGTGAAAAATACAAAATGCCAAAAGTGGGCAACGATTATGCGGGCATTATCGTCTCCTTGGCCCGGCATGAATGGCCTGACACGAGCCAATTTAACGACCCTGAAATTTCCTGGCGCTTGACTGACAAAGAGCATCATGTGGGCCTCATCTTGCAGTCCAAAAAGCATGAACGTGTGCTTGAACTTTTGGACGATTATGCCGTGCGGGTTCAACGCGATTACCACGCGAGCGCCCCTGCGCCGAGCAAGCCGAACGCATGAGTTCGTTCTCTTTACAGGCAATATTTTTTTGACAGGATGAACAGGATTTGCAGGATCATACCCCTCTCCATCCTGCAAATCCTGTCCATCCTGTCAAAATAAACCCCTCTTGTCCAAACACCACTCATCCTATGCTCAGCATTGACCCGACGCAAATTGCTACCA
The DNA here is from genome assembly GCA_014379065.1 of Saprospiraceae bacterium. Lineage (GTDB taxonomy): Bacteria > Bacteroidota > Bacteroidia > Chitinophagales > Saprospiraceae > M3007. Next base: position 53 of record JACMMM010000141.1, on the reverse strand, counting down.
AGGATTTGCACCAATACATGTTGGCTGCCGTAGCACCCCGCCCGATTGCATTT
>JACMMM010000140.1 GCA_014379065.1 Saprospiraceae bacterium | reverse complement strand
TCAAACGCCGGATCTCCTGGTTTGGGATTCTATAAGCGAATGCCCCACATTTCCAAAACCCAAAAAAGGCAAGCGCATGATGGGCCTCATTATGTACCACCCTTTTCAAGATGGGCAGTTTGCGTTTGACTATCACGAACTTATACAAGGAACGCTCGCCAAACCCTTGGAAAAAGGCCGAACCTACCGCCTCAGTTTTTGGGTGTACACCAACGATTCGCTGGGCAGCCAGCACCTCAACAAAGTATATGGCCGCACCACAGGAATCCGCCCAACGTTTTGCGGCAATTTCGGCTTCTATTTCTCCGATTCGAGGATCACAATACAGGAAAATTTTATGATTAGCCAACTGGATTTTGCCGTAAAACCGCAGGTAAACCTGGCGCAAATCGTGGAAACAAAAGGGCAATGGCGCAAGATTTCTTTGGCCTTCACAGCGGATCGTAGTGGATACAAATATTTTCTGTTCGGCAATTTTTTCTCTGATGCCGTCACGCCCATCAACATGGGCGATGAGGAGCGGATGCAACTGGACGAGAAAAACCAGACGCTTGAATTTTGGAAAAAAACCAAGCGCATCGCCTATTACCTTTTTGACGATTTTGCCATTGTGGCTGACGAGAATGCCGCGATAGAGCAATCACTGTTGGTCGAGAAAAAATACACAATGCAAGATGCGCTGCTGTTCGACTTTGGCAAGGCTGACCTTCGCCCAGAAGCAGCAACCGCGTTGGAGAAACTCGCTCAAGTGCTGCAAAAGAACCTTTCGCTCCATTTTGAAATCGGCGGCCACACCGATAATGTGGGCGACGAAGCGAGCAACATGGGCCTTTCCGAACTTCGGGCGCTAAATGTGTACAATTCCTTGATTGCCAAGAATGTAGCGCCAGAGCAACTTGCGTGGAAAGGTTATGGGAAGACCAAGCCTAGTGCCTCGAACGACACGGATGAGGGACGGCAGAAAAACCGGAGGGTGGAGTGTCGGGTGTTGGATTGAAAATCTGTATGTTTGTATGCAAATGCGCAGTATGCTCTAAGAAAACCAAAAACATCTAATGAAATGAAAAATGCATCTCTGATTTTATCTTTTCTTGTCACACTATATACAACTGAATTACGGTCACAGGCAGGCACCTTGGATATCGGTTTCAGCTTTGACGGCAAGCTCACCACGCCTGTGAACACTCAAGCGGATATTGCCTATGCTATAGCAATGCAATCGGATGGAAAAATTGTAGTAGCGGGTGGCTGTGTCATCAACCAGCAATTTGACTTTGCGCTGGTACGATATAATCCGAACGGAACTTTGGACAACAGTTTCAGTTCTGATGGAAAAGAAATTCTCCCCTTTGGATTGGGCAACGATGTAGTGTATGGACTGGCTATCCAACCCGATGGAAAAATAGTGGCGGCAGGAGTTTCCGGTCCGTCCAATTTGACCAGCTCCGCATTTGCATTGGCTCGATTTAATCCCGATGGCAGCCGGGATATCGGTTTTAATGGGGATGGCGAACTCACTACATCTTTTGGTTCAAGTTTTGAAACGGCTCGCGCCGTGGTCATTCAGCCCGACGGGAAAATTGTAGCAGCTGGATCCTTCCATAATGGCGTTAACATGGATTTTGGACTAGCCCGATATCTTCCCGACGGTATGCCGGATTCCAGCTTCAGTGTAGATGGAAAGGTGATCACGCCCATTGGCGAGAATTTAGATGATGCATATGCCATAGTATTGCAACCGGATGGTAAAATTGTTGCCGCCGGGCGCTCCTTTATTAGCCCCAAACTCCACTTTGCTTTGGCACGCTATAACAGCGACGGGAGTTTGGATACAAGCTTTGGCACTGGTGGCAAACTGACTACGAATATTGATTCCAGCGGGGGTTGGGCCACCTCATTGGCTATTCAGCCTGATGGCAAATTAGTAGCGTTTGGATATGTGGAGTCAGGGCAGGATGATGAATTTGCCATAGCCCGGTATCTTTCGGATGGAACATTGGATGACAGCTTCGGCAACGATGGGGCCTTTCTTGTGCCGAACACGGCTGAGGGACATGCGGTTCTACTGCAACCCGATGGAAAAATAGTTGTAGCGGGTAGTAAGTACAACGGTTTGCCGGGTACCATTTTCGACTTTGCCTTGGTCAGGTTCAACTCCAATGGCGCCTTTGATAATAGTTTTGGTATAAATGGCATAGTAAGCACATCTTTCGATGATGAAGATGTGGCACATGCCATGGTGATGCAGCCCGATGGGAAAATTGTGGTCGCCGGGTATTCAGAAAGCAGTTTGAATAAGGACTTTGCTGTAGCACGTTATCTGTCGGGATTGGTTTTGGGTGTTCTGGATTTTTCTGCTCCCCAATCATCAGCCTTTATTTATCCAAACCCGGTTGGTCAACAGGCAACCCTTGAATACACGCTTAAGGATATAGAAGAAATATCCATTTTATTACTGGATCAGCAAGGCAAAACCATAAAATCCTTTTTGGAACAGGAAATCCAGTATGCAGGGGATCATCAACAGACCCTTGTTTTTCCTGGAGGATTAGCATCAGGTTCTTATGTATTGGTTTTGTCAAATGCAAATGGAAGGATCGTAATAAAATTAGTCCGGTAAAATTCACTTTTCAGGAAGCTTCCCTTTGTTTTTTCTGAGAACGCGTTACTTTTGCGTCCCTTTTACCCGCCATAGCCCTTTAGGGCGAAGGCGGGTGCGGGTAAACCCGCCTTCGCCCCTGAAGGGGCTACGGCGGGTAAAGCGGGCGTGGCGAAATTGGTAGACGTACCAGACTTAGGATCTGGCGCCGTGAGGCATGGGGGTTCGAGTCCCTCC
>JACMMM010000139.1 GCA_014379065.1 Saprospiraceae bacterium | reverse complement strand
GACCGTGGTGCTTGAAAGCGATGTAATCACGGGCCAAACTTGCCCCAATAACTTTACGGTCCTGCGCACCTACGTGGCGACGGACGAGTGTGGCAACTCCACTTCCTGTGTCCAGACCATTTTGGTGAGCGACCTGATTCCTCCGACCATCGTTTGTCCTATTGATGTGACGATCTCTTGCCTTGACCTCGTGCCGGTTGATGCGTCTTTGAGCATCGTTACCACCGACAACTGTGGCGGCGTTGTGACCGTGGTGCTTCAAAGCGACGTGATTACGGGCCAGACTTGTCCCAACAACTATACGATCCTGCGCACTTATGTTGCGACGGACGATTGCGGCAATTCTACGTCTTGCGTCCAACTCATTAATGTGTTGGACGATATTGCTCCAACGTTCATTAACCCACCGGCAAATCTCACGATCGAATGTTTCTCGGTGCCGCCTGTTGCAATACCGCCAACAGCCTCCGATAACTGTTCGGGTCCTGTGACCGTTGCGCTGCTTAGTGAAATTCAATTGCCCGGTGTTTGCCCCATCGTGTATATCCTGACCCGTGTTTGGATCGCCACTGATGCTTGCGGCAATACAGCCACTGTCTCTCAGACGGTATCTGTGCAGGATACTAATGCACCCCAGTTCATAAACATTCCTTTGAATGTAGTGCTGGAGTGTGATCGGGTTACAAATCTGGATGACTTTCAAGATTGGTTGGACACCCAAGGCGGTGCTACCGCGTCCGATTGTTCTACTATAACTTGGACTTATGAGAACAGTCCTTTCAATCTTGATACCGCAGGCTGCGCCGCTACTTTCAGTAGATACATTCGTTTTATCGCAACTGACGCGTGTGGCAATTCTGCTTTCCGGGATGCAAGGTTTATCATCATTGACTCGACTCCTCCGAGTTTCCTCAACCCGCCCCAGAACTTTACGGTGGAGTGCATTCAAGGAGACCAGGGAGAAGCGCAATTGTCTGACTGGCTTGAAAATTTCGGGTACTCCGAAGTGCGCGACAGCTGTGGTGAAGTTTCCACGGAGATCGCCCTGCTTTCTGAAATACTGGGCTGCGGCAATACCTATGTACGTATTTACGAGTTCCGGGCGACCGATGAATGCGGCAATACAAACTATGTCAGGGCAACATTCGCCGTGGTAGACACTACCCCGCCGGTCATAGTTACTTGCCCGCAAGGCAATGTGCTGCTCACCTGCGAATTCGATATAACTGCCCCCGATATGCCTGGTGTGGTAGCTTGGGATAACTGTAGCGCAGTGACTGTGACGGTACAAAGTGAATTTAGATATGGGGTTGGCTGCCGCTATTGGCCACTCACGACCGCATACATTTACGCAGTCACCGACGAGTGCGGCAACGTGTCTACCTGCTACCAAACTTTCCAGGTAGTGGATTCAATTCCGCCCAGCTATACCGGGCCGGATACCCTTATCATAAGATGCATAGATGACCTGCCAGGCACTGGAGACATCACGGATGTCCTTGCGCCGTATTTAGTAGACAATTGCTATGAAACTATTTGTATTGGCGAGCATGTAGAGGGAACTGACAGCAATGCAGTTACTTTCTGTGTGATTTTCAAGGATTTGTGCGTAAACTGGGCCGATAAGGTTTTTGTGACGTTCGTTGCCAAAGGCGAGTGCAAACCGCTTTGCTCTGCCTCCCAAAGTGTATGGGGCAATCCGGGAGGCTCGATCAACGGGATGAGCACCAAAGAGGCTATTGAGCAGTTAATCAACAAATATGGGGCAGTGACAGCAGGCGATTTGGGCAAAACCATTTCGGTAAGCAGTGCTACTTGCCTGCAAAGCATGCTGCCTGGCAATGGCAATACGGCCCAATTGGGTCCTGGTCATCATGAATTCAACACAGCAAACGGATGCCATCCGGCTTCAATAATGCTGAACAGCGACGGCAGCTTGAAAAACAAGCTTGCAGCGAACGTGCTGGCGTTGCAACTGAACATTTGGTACAACATGGAATTCAACGAACGGAACCTTGGAGTACAACGAATGTCATCACTGCCTCTTTGTCTGGTGGATGCTATCGTTTTGAGCAAGTTGGAAGTTGATCATCTCAACGTACAAGGCTTGCTCAACCTGGCGAACGACTACCTCGCAGGGATAGGGTTCTTCCCGCCAAATTTTGGCACACCGTTGAACAGAGCGCTGGAAAACGTGAACGCTTACTGGCTTAACTGTCAGTTGAACGATCCTTGCTTGAACAATGTCACGCTGGCGGGGTACCTGAAAACTGAGTCGCAGGACGGCTTGGAAGAAGGACAAGTGCAGTTGACGAGCGCTGGCAGTGCGTTGACCAAGTTCGCGAGCTCTGATGTGGATGGATTTTACGAATTCTCCAATGCAGTCCCGTTCGCAGGCAACTACACTGTGATGCCGACAGCGGAAGGCATGGCGCCCTTAAACGGGGTGACCACCTACGACCTCGTGCTGATCTCGAACCATATCTTGGATCGGAAGCCACTCGATTCGCCCTACAAAATGATTGCTGCCGACGCAAACAGATCGGGTAACATTACCACATTTGACATTACAGAACTGCGGAAGTTGATTTTGGGCGTCTACGACGATTTGCCGAACAACACTTCTTGGCGCTTTGTCGACAAGTCCTTCGTGTTCCCGGACTTGAACAACCCTTTCTTTACGCTATTTCCAGAGCGCAAAACGGTAGAAAGCCTCCAAACCAGTCAAATGGCAGAGGACTTTGTGAGCATCAAGATTGGCGACGTGAATGGTACTGCAGTGGCCAACAGCCTTATGGGCGTTGACGAGCGGAGTGCTGGCACCTTGTTATTTGACCTTGATGATCGCTCCGTGACATCTGGAGAAACGTTCCAAGTCAAGGTGACGGCTGACCAAATCGTGCAGGGTTACCAGTTCACGCTCAACACGGATGGCCTCGAAGTGCTTGAAGTATCCGGCAAAAACATGAGTAGAGACAACATCGCCGTGTTTGCCGCGGATGGCTTGCATACCGGTCAGCCAGGAGCCCTGACTGCGTCTTGGAATTCGCCAGAAGGCATTACCACCGAAGTCGCGGAATTTACCCTGACAATCCGCGCCACCCAATCGGGCAGGCTCAGTAAAATGCTGAGCTTGAGCAGCCGAATCACAAAATCAGAGGCATACCCGAATCATAAAGATGGATCGAATGACCCAATTGCGTTGGATATCGCGCTCCGCTTCCACGACGAAAGCGGTACGATTATCAGCAGCACTGGATTCGAACTGTATCAGAATGTGCCAAATCCTTTTGTAGACAAAACCACCATAGGTTTTTACCTGCCGGAGGCAACAGAAGCCATCCTCACGATGTACGACGAAAGTGGCAGATTGGTTTATTCCCAGAAGGGGGATTTTGCCAAGGGCTACAATGTTTTCGCGATAGAGCACCCGCTTACAAGAACGAACGGGACGCTGCTGTACAAAGTAGAAACGGCCACAGACAGGGCCATCAAGAAGATGATTCAAACGAAGTAGTTTAGTACGGGACGAATGATGTCCTAAGTGAAAAGCGGGCCGCTCTGCCAACGGGCAGGGCGGCTCTATTTATTAAGTGTGTGTCGAGGAGTTAGCGTTAAAAATAGAAACGAGAGCACAAGTAAACAGTTTAAGAAGGTAACAGGCTTTTGGTATATTAATAATTCCAAACGTGGAAATTATATAAGTTTTAGCAAAAATTGTGTAATAATAATGGATTTTATTACCATTATCTTTGTTGATTGTTCATTTTAAAATTTAATCAATAATGAAAAAAATCTGCTCGTTTCTTTTAGTATTATTCACGTTTTTATTTGGCGCTCATACTGTTTTTGGGCAAGCCCCTCCCTTAGGAGCATCTTCCACTTTTGCGCTATTTACTGCCGTTGGAGCCTTCAATGGGGATCCTGGAACATCTGTAGTGGGTGATATCGGTACCAATGTAGGGGCGTTCACACCCCCTGGTTTTCTGGTTGGCAATATTCACGTATCCGACCCTGTCTCCGCACAAGCAGCAACCGATGTGGCCGTTGCTTATGGATTTCTGGCTGCACTTCCCTGCGCCCAGGTTTTAGCGACTCCATTCGGTAATAACCAGACACTTACGCCAAAAGTATACTGCATAGGCAGCGCTGCAGTATTAAACGCAAATTTAACCTTAGATGGGGGCGGTAATCCGGGCGCTATCTTTATTTTCCAGATAAACGGTGCATTGACAACCAATATAGGCTCCAACATTTTACTGATCAACGGCGCCAACTTGTGCAACGTGTATTGGCAAGTCAATGGGGCCTTCAATCATAATGGCACGCTTTTCCAAGGTACAGTTATTGCTGCAGGCGCGATTAACCTAGGCACTGGGGCAAGATTAACTGGCAGAGGGCTTTCCACCATGGGGGCTATAAACACCAGTGCAAACACGGTTACTTTGCCCCCCACCTGCCTCTGTGACCTGACTGTGACCTGCCCGAATCCTAATGGCGGCACCTTCCAATGCCCTAGTAATATACCTGTGGGCGTTCCAGCCAATGTAACCGTGAATACTTCTTGTGGAACTCCCACGACCGTCATCACAAATACTTCGACGGGTGCTGGCTGTGTCGCTTCCCCTTATGTATTGACCCGGACGTACACTGTGACTGACCAGGGAGGGCACACAAAGACTTGTGTGGTAACCTATACCGCCATTGACCAGACCGCTCCGACCATTACTTGTCCGGCGGGCATTTCCGTCTCCTGTACAAACAATGTACCCGTTCCGGCGCCAACTTCTCTCGCGACCTCAGATAATTGTGGCGGTGTCGTGACGGTAATATTTGTTGGCGATGCAATATCCAACCAGACTTGCGCCAATCGCTATACCATCACACGCACCTACCGCGCAAGCGATTTTTGCGGCAATTCTGCCACCTGCTCTCAAACAATTACGGTGAACGACATCACCGCTCCAAGCATCACCTGCCCCGCTAATGTAGTGGTCTCTTGTGCTAGCAACGTTCCTCCTGCCGCACCTGCGACTGTCGTTGCCACAGACCTTTGTGGTGGCACGGTAACTGTCGTGCATGTAGGAGATGTGACCACCCCGGGGGCTTGCCCGAACCGTTTTACCGTTACCCGTACCTACCGCGCAACGGATCTTTGCGGTAATTCCGCCACTTGCACTCAAACGATTACGGTAAACGATATTACTGCACCCATCATCACATGTCCTGTTAATGTAGTAGTCTCTTGCGCTAGTGATGTTCCTGCACCAGCACCTGCTTCTGTTACCGCCTCTGACCTTTGTGGTGGTGCAGTGACGGTTGTGTTTGTAGGAGATGTAATCACTGCGGGAATCTGTGCCAACCGCTTTAGCATTGCCCGTACTTATCGTGCAACTGATATTTGTGGCAATTCTGCCACCTGTGTACAAACTATTACGGTGAATGATATTATTGCTCCCACGTTTATAAACCCACCTGCAAATGTCACGGTAGAGTGCTTTTTAATACCAGCGATACCGCCAAACCCAACAGCTTCTGACAATTGCACAGGGCCAGTTACCGTAATATTCTTGGGAGAAATTCAGACGCCGGGCATTTGCCCTATCCTTTACACCCTGGTCCGCACCTGGCGTGCCACCGATGCCTGCGGCAATTCCTCCACTGTATCACAGACAGTGACCGTGCAAGATACCTACGCGCCACAATTCAATGTTCCGCCCGTGAACGTAGTGCTTGAGTGCAACTTGCTCACAAATGACGATGACTATCAGGAATGGTTGGACAACCACGGCGGCGCCGTCATTTTCGATTGCTCTGCGGTGACCTGGACCTGGATGTTCAGCCCACTCTTTAATATGCCCTCCGAGTGTGGCGGCACCTCGCAGCGCTTGATTCGTTTTATCGCAACCGACCAGTGCGGCAACTCAGCTTTCTGGGATGCCAGGTTTACCATCGTTGACACCACACCGCCCAACTTTACGATCTTGCCAGAGAACATAAGCATTGAATGTTGGACAGGAGAAACTTTCGACGATCAATTGGAGAATTTTCTTGTCGATTATGAGGTGAGCGACGACTGCGGGGAGGTTGTCGTAAATGTTGTCCTTCTAAACAAAATATTTGGCTGCGGCGACACCTATACCAGTGTCTATCAGTTCCGTGCGACCGACGAATGCGGCAACACGACCTTTGTGACAGCAACATTTGGCGTGATAGATATCTTACCGCCGGTCATTGATTCCTGTCCGCAAGGCAATGTCCTGCTTACTTGTGAATTCGACATCCCTGCCCCCAATCCGGCTGGAGTAGTAGCGCATGATAATTGTGGTACAGTTACAGTGACAGTACAGGACACCTTCCGCTACGGTGTTGGCTGTCAATATTGGCCGCTCACGTACGCTTACACTTATGCTGCCACCGATGAGTGCGGCAATGTGTCCCTTTGCTACCAATCTTTCCAGGTAGTGGATTCGATTCCACCCACTTATACCGGACCTGACACCATTTATGTATTGTGTGTGGCCGACCTGCCCGGCCCCGGAGATCTTGGAGATGTCCTGGCGCCATATTTTGTAGACAATTGCTACAATATTATCTGTGTCGGTGAGCATGTGGATACAATCGGCAGCAATTCCGTTACTTTTTGTGTGTACTTCAAGGATTTGTGTGTGAACTGGGCCGATAAGATTACGGTGACATTCATTGCTACAGGTGGTTGCAAACCACTATGTACTGCTCCCCAAGAAAAATGGGGCGATACAGGAAGCACGATAAAAGGTATGAGCACCACCGAAGCGATTGAGCAACTGACCAACAAATACGGGGCCGTTACGGCAGGAGATCTGGGCAAAACCATTTCGGTTGGCAGTGCTGCTTGCTTGCAAGCTTTCTTGCCGAGTCATGGCCATACCAATCAATTTCCGCACGGCAATTTTGCGTTCGATAATGCAAACGAATGCCAAATAATATCCCCTGTACTGAATACTGACGGCACGCTGAAAAACAAATTGGCAGCGAACGTGCTAGCCTTACAATTGAATATTTGGTTTAACCTTGAATTCAATGACCGAAACCTCGGTGTACAACTTTTGGCTTCCCTGCCTCCAGCTTTGATAGATCAGGTCGTTTTGAGTAAATTGGAGGCCGATCATTTCAATGTACAAGGCTTGCTCAATCTCTCGAACGACTATCTCGCAGGCGTAGGGTTCTTCCCACAGAATTTTGGCAGCCCGTTGAACAGTGCGCTTGAAAACGTCAATAGTTACTGGGAAGACTGTCAGACAAACGCCCCGAGCACGATCAACGCTAATGTAGCAGGTTATCTAAAAACGGAACCGCAAGATGGTCTGGAAGGCAGCAAAGTGCAATTGTTGGCTTCAAACAATGCTGGCCCGTTGCCGGGTTTATTAACGCATTCCAACGATGTCGGTTTTTACGAATTCCCGGAGGCCGTCCCGATTTTAGGCAACTATACCGTGATACCTACCTCAGAAGGTTTGGCACCCTTGAACGGGGTGAATACCTACGACTTGATATTGATTTCTAAACATATTCTGGGTTGGGAGCCATTCAATTCGCCCTATAAAATGATCGCCGCCGATGCAAACAAGTCGGGCAGTATCACCACATTTGACATTGTAGAATTCCGCAAGTTGATTTTGGGTATTTACGCAGTGTTGCCGAACAACTCGTCTTGGCGCTTTGTGGATAAGTCCTTCGTCTTCCCGGATTTGCTCAACCCTTTCTCGACCACATTCCCGGAAAGCAAAGCACTGGAGAACATTCATGTCAGCCAAATGAAAGAGGACTTTGTGAGCTTGAAAGTAGGTGATGTAAATGGCAGCGCGCAAGCCAACGCCTTAACGCCGGCCACTGAGCGCAATCAAGGCACTTTACTATTCGATTTGAACGATCGTGCCGTGAAATCCGGTGAAATATTCGAGTTGAAAATGCGGGCTGACAAAACCGTGCAGGGTTTCCAATTCACGCTCAATACAAATGGCCTCGAAGTGCTCGAAGTGTCCGGTAAAGGCATGGCTGCGGGCAACTTTGCGGTGTTCGCTGAAGAGGCTGCAATGACCAGCTCTTGGAATTTGCCGGAAGGCAATACTGACGAGATAGCCGAATTCAGTTTGAAATTCCGCGCTACCCAATCGGGCCTGCTTAGCAAAATGCTGAGCCTGAGCAGTCGTATCACGAGAACAGTGGCCTATGGCGAACAAAACACTGGTTCGAATGATCCAATAGCGCTGGATATCGCGCTCCGCTTCTCCGACGAAAGCGGTTCGACGATACGCGGAAATGGTTTTGAGCTTTACCAGAATGTTCCGAACCCATTTGTTGACAAAACGCTCATCGGTTTTCAATTGCCCGAGGCGACCCAAGCCACCCTGACCATTTACGATCAAACAGGGCGTGTGGTGTATATGGCGAAGGGCGATTTTGCCAAAGGCTACAATGCATTTACGATAGATGGTCAGATGATAAATACCATTGGGACCCTGCTCTGTAAGCTGGAGACCGCCACCGATATGGCCACTCAGAAAATGATTCAGGCCAGATAGAATTAATCCTACCGTACATATTTTAGTGTGGGGCTCGTTTTTCATAAACGGCCCCATACTTTTTTTAAGGGCAAAAGAGTTGGTTTTATACTGCATTTTATACCCATTTAAAAATGTGAGAATTATGTAATTTTTATCTGGAATTATGCAATTTTATATGGCCGCAAAGCCTGCACCTTTGATTCAATAAATTACTTAGATAGACAAGCTAGACTGAAAAAACAAGACGTGCAAGATTATACGAAGGGCGAGCACATCTTAGGTGTGTAAACATCGAGCCGCTCTACCAAAGGGTGGGGCGGCTCTACTTTTTAAAATAATTAGAAATGAATACCAACCGACTTTCAATGGCTCTTGCCGCAGCGTTGAATGCGCAAATGACGAAAGAAGCCCATGCTGCACAAATTTATTTATCTTATGGCGCTTGGGTGGCCAGTCAGGGCTTAGGAGGTACTGCCAATTTTCTGTTTAGGCACGCGCAAGAAGAGCGCAACCACATGACGAAGATATTGGAGTACATCCTGCAACGAGGAGCAGAAGTGAAGGTTATCGCAATCCCTGCTCCACCCAAAAACCCAACAAGTGTAATTGATTGTTTTGAAAAGGTGTTTCAGCATGAAGTAGATAATACGAATGAAATCTATAAGATAGTAAAAATGAGTTTTGAGGAAGAAGATTGGGCAACCTGGAACTTCATGCAATGGTTTGTAAAAGAGCAAGTAGAGGAAGAGGCGCTTGCATTGAGTTTATTGGATAAGATGAAGATAGCTGACGCTGAAAAGAAAAACAGCAATGCATTATATTCATTGGATAGGGATCTGGAAAAAGCGCCCGATGATATAAAATCAGCAGAAGATGCAACCGCTGAGAATCCTTAGCGCACTTCAATTTCGGAGTTCAATTTAGGAGGCAACTTGAAGTTGCCTCCTAAATTCATCAATATATGAAAATTCTACAAAAAAATAAATTTCTTGTAATTGTTACGTTGCTCCTATTAGCGGTTACGATTTTTACAGCACAAGTCGCCCAAAAGCCGCCAGAAAAAAGAGCGTCCAGTTATTCTCCATCCATAGAGGAGCCTTTTGAGAAGGTTTTTGCTAAGGACAAATCCCAGAAGGCTGAAAT
>JACMMM010000138.1 GCA_014379065.1 Saprospiraceae bacterium | reverse complement strand
TTTTGATAAGCCCCAAAGGGCTGCTGCTGCATTGACAATGGTTGAAAAAGAAATCCACCCGACCGACTATTTCGCGCAGCCCGTCACGGGTGCGATACATCTTACGGGCACCTGTGGTGAACTTCGGCCCAACCACTTTCATGCGGGCCTTGATATTGATGGGATAACGGGCAATCCTGTGTTCGCCGCCGCCGATGGCTACATAGAAACCATCAAAGTGCAAGCCAGTGGCTACGGCAACGCTCTCTATATACGTCATCCAAACGGCTACATCACGTTGTATGCACACCTTGACCATTTTACTGCTGACCTTCAACAGTTTGTAAAAAACAGCCAATACGAACAAGAACGTTTTGAGGTCGAGTTGAAGCCCCCCGATGGACTGTTTAAAGTTCATAAAGGCCAACAAATTGCTTATTTGGGCAATACTGGAAGTTCACAAGGGCCTCACCTCCATTTCGAAGTCCGAAGCCCTTCGGGGAAGGCTGTGAACCCGCTGCTCTGCGGGATTAAAGTGGTCGACAAAGTGGCCCCGGAATTTCGCGACATGAAAGTCTATTTCCTCAATGACCACCGCGAAGTATTGGGCAGCAAGCCATTTTCGCTCCAAAAAGATAAAAAAGGCAATATTGGTCTTGAAGGCGATACGGTACGCATCGGGGGCGCTTTTGTTGGGTTCGGCGTCAAAACATACGACCATACCACCGGATTCCGCAACGACAACGGCGTGTATTCCGTCGCGCTTTTTGCCAATGACCAACTCGCTTTCCAATGGACTGCCGACGAGTTTGATTTCGACGATTCGCGTTATATCAATGCGCATATTGATTACTCCGTTCGCCAGCGCTACGGTGCATGGTTTCACCGCTGCTTTACTTTGCCTGGCGACTTTTTGAGCAATTATACACGCACCTCAACCATGGGGGCCATCTCGCTTGACAAAGACAAGCCCACGAAAATAACGCTGAACATTAGCGACGCATCGGGGAATTCCCGTCAACTCAACTTCTGGGCTTTGCGGAACGAATCGGCCATGGAGACCTTTTTGAGCGCTCCTTACCAGTTTTTGTTGCCCTTCGATGCGGAAAGCCATATTGACCTTGAAGGCATTTCGATTGCATTGCCGAAAGGTGCACTATATGAAACGGTTCCGTTGCAGTACATGAGCAGCCAGGACAGCAGCAATGATATCTTTTCACACATGCACAACCTCCATGACGAACAAACCCCCATACACAAGTCCTTCACTTTGAAGATAATGCCCACACGTCTGCCTCCGGCACTACGCTCAAAAGCAGTCATTGCCAACTGCAACGAAGGAAAGCCAGACAACTGTGGTGGCACTTGGCAGGGAGAATGGCTCAGCACCCAAATCCGAACGTTTGGAGACTTTTGCATCATGGCCGACACCATTCCTCCGCGCATTACGCCAGTGGTATTTGCCGCTGACATGCGCCGTAAAAACACGATGGCCTTCCGAATCCTTGACAACTTTGCCATAACAGGCACGGCTGAAAATTTCACTTACCGTGGCACGATTGACGGGCAATGGGCCTTGTTCGAGTTTGACAAAAAACGCAACCGCCTTACCTATGCGTTCGATAACCGCGTGGGAAAAGGAGAACATACCCTGCGTATCACTGCAAGAGATGACCGGGCCAACGAAGGAGTTTTTGAGGGAAAGTTTTTGAGGTAATGATTAATGTGGTCAATGTGATTCCGCCTTTGCGTTATGCCCTATGGCGGGTAAAAATGTGGTCAATGTGACCCCAATTTAAACAAATCCGCCAATCCACAAATCACCAGTCACCACCCACCATGTCCCATCCCCCCCTTTTCGGCATTGATCTTGGCGGCACCAAAATAGAAGGTGTCGTCCTCGAAAGCCGCGCCCATCCACAACCTATTTGTCGGTTGCGCATTCCCACCGAAGCGGGTCTGGGGTATCAGCACATTCTCGGACAAGTGGCTAAAATGCTGGAAATGCTTCAAAGAGAATCGGTACTGAAAGCCCTATCTCTTGGCATTGGCCATCCAGGAACCCTTGACCCCAACACGGGCGTGATTAAAAATGCCAACACCACGGTGCTGAATGACCAGCCATTTGACAAAGATCTTGAGACCATGTTAGGCATTCCTGTCCGTTTGGCAAATGACGCAAACTGTTTTGCGGTAGCCGAAGCGCTTATGGGTGCAGTGCCAGAAGCCGTGCCAAAGGCAGAAGTTGTATTTGGCGTCATCCTCGGTACGGGCGTAGGAGGTGGTTGGGTGATCAACGGCAAAGGGCGCAACGGCCGACAGGGCATTTCAGGCGAGTGGGGACATAATTTTCTGGATGAGAGCGGTGGCCCCTGTTACTGTGGTCATTCAGGCTGTGTCGAAAATGTCATTTCCGGGCCAGCACTCGAGCGCTTTTATGCCAGCCTAAGTGGGCAAAAACTTCCCCTTCGTGAAATTGTAACCCGTTCAGAATCAGGCGAAGACAGTGCGGCAATTCAAACAATGGATCGGTTGTTGCATTTTTTTGGGAAAGCCATGGCGGTCGTCATCAACATCGTGGATCCAGACGCGGTAGTGCTGGGTGGCGGCGTTGGCAACATCGAACGGCTCTACACCGACGGCCCCGCAGAAGTACAAAAGCATTTGTTCAACCATCGTATTGATACCGTGTTCCTTCGCCCAAAATTGGGCGACAGTGCGGGTGTTTTCGGAGCGGCGTTGCTGTAACGGCGACTTTAGTCGCTGGAATTTGTGACGATATTGCTGAAACGGCGACTTTATGGACTGGAATGAACGATTTTTCACCGAACTTTTTCTAAAAACGGAAATCGCGCTACCTTTGCGCCCCGTTTACCCACCGAAGCCCTTTATCCGCCGTAGTTTTAACGGAGGAGGAGGCGAAGGTGGTTTTACCCGCCATAGCCCTTCAGGGCGAAGGCGGGTTTGCCCATGCATTACGGCGTGGCTCCCCCAAATCAAACCCATCATTCAACATTTTTCAATTCATCATCAAATAAAATGGCAACGACGACAGACATCCGCAACGGCCTTTGCATCGAGCACAACAATGATATTGTCAAAATCATTGATTTTCAAAAATTTCAGGTTGGGCGCGGCAGCGGCAAAGTGTGGTGCAAGCTGAAAAGTACCACTTCCGGTCGGGTTGTGGAACACACCTACAACAGCGGCGCCACCGTCACAGAAGTGCGGGTGGAACGCCGCAAATTCCAGTATCTCTATCCCGAGGACGGCGGCTATGCGCTCATGAACCAGGAAACCTACGACCAGATTTCCATTCCTGAAGAAATGGTGGACAACGGCAAATTCCTCAAGGAAGGCGATATTGTGGACGTGCTCTATCACGCTGCCAAAGAGACTATTCTCTCCGTGGAACTTCCACAAACAGTGGAACTCTTGATCACCTATTGTGAGCCGGGTTTGCGTGGCGACACAGCCACCAACACGCTCAAACCGGCTACAGTAGAAACCGGCGCTGAGGTGCGGGTTCCGCTTTTCTGCGAGCAAGGCGATAGGATCAAAATAGATACGACTACGGGTGCGTATATGGAGCGGGTGAAGAAGTGATTTTATCAAAGTTAGGAGGCAACTTGAAGTTGCCTCCTAACTTTGATGCAGGTAAGGGCGAGCCATCCCGAATGATTCGGGATGGCTCGTGTGTTTTGGCATTGGTTCCTGAAATGGATGAAATAAAAAGATCTACTCCCACTCCCCTCGCAGCCTTACATAGTTATAAAGATTCCATGGCATAATCTCCCAGTTTGCGCCATAGTAATATCCAACAGCGTATGGCGGACTGAGGCAGCTAAAACCAAATGGCGCGTTTTGCTTGCGCAATGATAGCTCGATATAGTATGATTCAAATAAGTCGTCTACATCATTTGAATCTTTCTCATGCAGGGAGTTTGGGTTATTCCAGTCAATAGGTTCATTAGGGATAGAATCGCGATCAAAGACCTTCACCCTCAGAAAATCATCACCGGGCACCAACAGGGGTACTGAAAGGTAAAAGGTATGTTGATTATATTGATCTCTGAAAGAGATAGTCGTGTCTAATGCCTTGCTGTAAATTGTTATATACAAATCGTTGCCAATCTCTGGCCCTGCTGAATATGGCCAGTGCTGGAGATCGTATTCAATGGCAGTTATTTTAACATTTTTAAGCGGTGGCGGAGGAGGCGGAGGAGGCGGAGGTGGCGGAGGAACAAGCACAAGAACGGTTCTGGCAGTAGTGTCCGAACCCGATTCGGTTGTTGCGATCAAGGTAATTTTCACTATCCCGGGTTGGTCAAATACATGAACCGGCTCTTTATCTTGTACAGGGTTGCTGCCCTCCCCAAAGAACCAGGTATAATTATCGCAGGTCGCGGGCTGTGTTGTATTTTGAAAAGGAATGGCCGCGCCCGTCAGCACGGAATCAGGGCAAATAAACCCGGCCTGCGGAACCGGATCTATTGGAATTATTTCGGTGGAATGATGGCAGGAAATCAGGCAAAAGAGGAAAAGGGCGGGGAAAATGGTTTTTAGTGTCATGGCGTTTTCTGGTTTAGTGAACAATTCTTGAAAGGATATTCTATTAACCCCGCGATTTCTTACAAAATAAAACAGAAGCAATCGTTTGGGTTTATGGGATAACGCATAAGCCAAGTGTTTCGTTCCCCCAATTATTCGAAATAATTATCAAGGGTTTATTCACTTCTCTTTTTTCAATCTTTCCTGTTTTACAGGCCGAAAACCAGTCAAAAATTCGACAAAATCATCGGCAGAAATCACCTTCACTTTTGGGAATGGTATCTTTTTTAACGCTTTGAAATGGCGGTCGTTGGTAACGGTGAAATCTGCATTGCCCGCCACTGCACAATCCACAAACTTGTTGTCGTCTGGGTCAACCGTGATAAGATTCCAATAAAAGTATTTGTGAATGTATAGAGCGTTTTGGGCTTCTCGAATGCCTTTGACAATGTTTTCTGCAATATTTGCGCTCATTTCTTCGCCGATAATTTCCTCGTATTCCAAGAGAATGTCGGTGGTGACCAACAGCTCATACTGTTTCTCTTCAAATGCCTGAAAAATTGGGTGGTGGGGAGATCGGCGGGAAATTGAAACAAGGAGCACATTAGTGTCGAGCACAACCCTCATGGCTGCAACTTCTGATAAGGGGTTCGCCGATGTTGTTTGAGCATTTTATGCGCGTCCATTTGCTTGGCCTCCCAAACCTTATCGGCTTCATCTTTGGCTTTCTCAAAGAAATAGCGTGAAATCAACTCTTTAATAGCCAACAAGTCTTCGTCGGCGACATTGTCGGCAAAGAGTTTCAGTATTTCCAATTGGACATTGCTGAATGGTTGAGATGCGGCAGATGCAGACATGAATGTGGTTGCTATTTCCTGCAAAAATAGGGCAATTGTCTTAAAATACTTGGCTAAAAGTATCTTTACTGCGCAAACTTAATGCCCAACATGACGAATGGCCCACATCCTCTTCACCCACTCCTACTTCTACCGCTTCGACCCAAAGCAGTGGAAAAACGCGCAACCTTACCCACCCTACGGCACGCTCTGCGCGGCGGCGTTGATGCGCGAGTGCGGCTACGAGGTCTCACTGTTTGACACTGCCTTGAAACACAGTGCAAATGAATTACTCCCAACCTTAGAAAAAGAACGCCCGCGCTATCTGGTCATTTACGACGACGGCTTTAATTACCTCACCAAAATGTGCCTCACCCGTATGCGCGAGGCCGCGTTCGAGATGATGCAAATGGGTAAGGCTGCGGGCAGTATCGTCATTGTCAACAATAGCGACAGCACGGATCATTATGAAGAATACCTCTGCCAAGGTGTTGATTTTGTAATTTTGGGAGAGGGTGAAAGAACGCTCCAAGAACTTTTGCAAGCACTTGAAGCAGGAGAAACCGACTATTCCAGGATACTCGGTATCGCCTACACATCATCAATCATCAATCATCAATCGTCAATCGTCAATCAAAAATCCCAAATCGTAAATCGTAAATCTCCAATCAAAAACCCGCCCCGCCCTGTCCTCCACGACCTCGATGCCCTCCCCGACCCCGCCTGGGATTTGGTAGACATCGAACCCTACCGCCAAATCTGGCTACAGCACCACGGCTATTTCTCTCTAAACCTCGCCACTACTCGCGGCTGCCCCTACAAGTGCAACTGGTGCGCCAAGCCGATTTACGGCAACCGCTACAACGCGCGCAGCCCGGAGCGCGTGGCCGCCGAAATCGAGATGCTGATCGAGCGCTACGGTGCGCGGTATTTCTGGATGTCGGACGATATTTTTGGATTGAAGCCCAGCTGGGCGCAGCGTTTCCGCGATGTGGTGCAGGAGAAAAATTTGAAGTTCCAATACAAAATCCAAAGCCGTGTGGATTTGTTGTTGAAAG
>JACMMM010000137.1 GCA_014379065.1 Saprospiraceae bacterium | reverse complement strand
TCTATATGCGTCTGCGGCCCTGGAAGAAATGTTGGATTTTCTTTCCGGGCAAGATGCGGCAGCCGAAAGCGAGGGTAAATTGTCAGCAAAAGCGGAAGAAATTGAGGCCGTTAACCTCCAGATCATTTGTCAGGATGTGGAAGAACGCATCATTGATTTTCGAAAAAATGCGGGTTTCGAAGTGGACAGCGCGTTTTATGAAGGCAAAGAAGGCTTGCGCAACTCGATCCGCAATTTTTACCAAAACCAGCTCCGCCTTTTCCCCAAGGCTTACGTGGAGCGCATATTGCAAAAAACGCAGCAAGGCGCGCCTGTCTCGTCGCTAGACAAATCCCTGACAGCCAAGCTCATAGACGATCTCCACGACACGGCCCAACGCCTCATCGAAGAAAGCCTCATCACGCCCGGCAACCGCCGCAACAGCGTGGTAGATGACACGCTCATCAGTGATTTCCATGTCTCGCCCGATTTCCTCGATACGCTGGTGGATAAAAGCCGCTTGCTGCGCAAAGAACCCCGACTCGACGATTTCTACTACGAAATCAGCCACGACACGCTTTTGCCCGCCGTCATCGAATCGCGCAATACGCGCCGCGATAAGGAGCAAGCCGACCGCCAAAAAGTCGAATATCAGGTTCAAATGGCTGAAGAAGCCAAACAGCGCGAGGCCATGCAGGCCGAACTCATTACGACCCGTCGCCAGCGCAAACTGGCCAGCACCGTGGCGATCACCTCTTTTATTTCGTTGTTGGTTTGCGCGGCCTTTGCCCTTTGGTTCATCAACGAATATGTGGACAACGCCAGAAGCCAACTCAAGCAAGCCGAATTTTACGTCCACAATGAACTCTACAATGCTGCAGACCACGCTTACACCGAATTGATTGGCCATCCTCGGCGCTGTTGGATACTCGAGCGCACCAAGCCGCACCAGGACGTGTGCGCCGAATATGTGCTGGTCAAACAGTTCCATACAGCCTTTAAAGCAGTGGACAGCAATTTTGCCATTGCGGATTCATTGATGCTGGTCAACAACTATGCTACTGCACTCAAGCATTACCGATTGGCGGAAGATTCCTTGAAAGTATATAAGTTGCTCAATGCTCAATTTTCGCACGATACCTTGAAAAACGATTGGCGTGTGCGCCGTCAACTCATGGATGCAAGGGCAGATTTGATTGGGAAACGCATTTTCAATGCGAACCTAACGCTGGCGCGTGAATTCAAAATCAGTCAGCGCGAGTATGAGACTTTTGTAGAGGCAAAGGTCTGGGGTCAGGCCCTGCGCAACCTCCGGCGCATGAAACAGCTTTTGCCCAGCCACCCTTCTGACGAAGCTGACTTGCAGCATGCGCTGAAAATTTATGAACTGCCGAGTGCGTATGTGAAAAAGGAGCTTGCTAAATGCGAGGCGAAGCTGAGGGGGTTGTGATTGGCCACTTTCGTTTAAGAAACCTTATTTTTGTGCCATGAAGATCAAGAAATTAGAAATCAACAACTTCAGAGGCTTCCGTCAGGCCACTGTTGAATTCCCGGAATCGAACCTTGCTGTTTTTATTGGGGTGAATGGGCAGGGGAAGTCGTCGTTGTTGGATGCGGTTTCAATTGTACTGCATGGAGTATCCAATTCAAGAGCTTTGTCCGGGTCTTTAGATGATCCCCGTTTGAAAAATGATGATATCCGTATTGGAGAAATAGAGGCGTCAGTAAAATCAGACCTCATTTTATACGGAGAACTTCATAATTTCTCTCAAAAATTAAGACAACATGAAATCCCACATACATATTCAAAGCCTCAAAATGGATTAATTCAACCAATCTTCGTCGAAAAAAACCTGCCCCTAATTGCTTATTATCGAACAAATAGGGAAATAAATCTTGCCAATGCACCTGAAACACCACCTTCAATGGGCCGTGAGGCAGGTTATTTCAATGCCATAAATGCTACACTCAATTCATTTTCTGATTTCGTTGAATGGTTTAAAATAGAAGATGATGTAGAAAGCCGGGAAATAAAAAAACTGCAAGATTTTAAGTATCAAAACCCTCGTCTCACACCCGTTCGCAGATGCCTTTCAGAGTTTTTATCAAAATTGAATATCCAATTTCAGGGCTTAAGGGTAGTTCAAGAGAGTGCGGTTCAGATTGATTATGCAAATCCGATTAAAAAATTCGATTTGTATATTAATAAAGAAGGACAAGAATTGAAATTGTCCCAGCTATCCCATGGTGAGCGCGCACTTATTCTGTTAGTGGCTGATATCGCTCGCCGAGCAGCAATTCTCAATTCAGATTTGGATAACCCTCTGCTGAGCGAAGGCATCGTCCTCATTGACGAAATAGAACTCCACCTCCATCCGAAATGGCAACGTGAGGTCATTCCCGCCCTGTTGGCAACCTTCCCCAACATTCAATTTCTCCTCAGTACCCATTCGCCACAGGTACTCAGTCGCGTGGACAGCGAAGACATTTTCCTACTTAAAGACGGCGAGGTGCTCAAACTTTCGAGCAATCCAAAAGGGATGGATACCAACGCTATTTTGGAAGAGGTAATGGACACGCCAAAATATCCGCGTGAAGTAGACGTACTCGTGGACGAACTTTTTGCCCTCATACAGCAGCGCAAATTTGACGAGGCAGAGGAGGCTCGCCGAAAAGTCGCCGAAGCCTCCCCTGACAACCCCGTTCTGCAACGCGCCGATGCTATGATGGAACGGCTCAAGATTCTGAACTGATGCGGCACATTCGCAAAAACCCTTCACCGCAAGCATTTGAAGATTGGAAAAAAGCCAATAATCCTACTGCATGGAATGACTTGATGAGCGAACCAGCACTGCGGGAAGAAGGCATTGTACATTATACAAAACAGGAATTGCGGGAAGCCTTGCTCAAGGAACAAAACCATCTTTGTTGCTATTGCCAACAGCGTATTGAGAATACCGAAAGCACAAAAATTGAACACCTTTTTCCTCGAAACGGGGCAGACCGAGAACAGGGCAAAGCCAAAACATTCGAGTATGAAAATCTAATGGCCGCTTGCGACGGTGGCTCAGCGGCCAATCAAATGCGCAATCGAGTAGAATCCGCAACTCCCTCATATCCTGAATATTGTGATAGAAGCAAGAAGGAAAAACTGCTTCCACTCTCCCCCTTGCAACCGGATGTGGAGACCCGCCTGACTTATTCAAGGGCGGATGATAAGATACGTATAGAGCCTGTTGGCGAAGACCCAGAGGCGTTGTTTACTGTTGAAATAATATTAAACTTGAATACACCTTTTCTCGAAAAACGGCGAGGGGAGGCGATTGATGGGTTGATTTTCAAAGACGAAGAAATGCTTGATCCTATTTCTCCGAAAGAAGCTGCGCAGATATTGGCAGTTTTTCAACGACAGCATGACGACCGAGTCGAACATTTGCCCGGATTTTTCAGCGTGAAAATGCACTACCTACGCTTGCTCTCAGGAGCGCATTGATAATACCCGAAGCACAACAAACCATGCGCGTCCTCTGGCTCAGCCCAGGCTTCCCCGCCGACGAACAAGACCTCAACTGTCTCCCCCCGCTTCAACTGTTGGCGCGTACCCTTATCGCACAAGGCATTGATTTACACATCATAACGCTGGGTTATCCTTTTCATGCAAAGCCTTATAGCTGGCATGGAGCGCCCGTTATTTCCGGGTATGGGTTCAATCGGCAGTGGTTTCGTTGGTTCAACTGGCTTCGGGTGCTACGCTATGCCCAAGCGGCACATCAGCGGCAAAAATTCGACCTGATACACAGTTTCTGGCTAGGCCCTGCTTGGCTGATTGGGCAGTATCTGCATAATCGTTGGAAGGTTCCTCATTTCACCACAATTATGGGTCAGGATGTACTGCCCGGAAACTTGTATCGACACTTTTTGCGATCCCATCATGCATCATCATTGATCGCTGTCTCGGATTATCAAAACGAGGTCTTTGAGAATTCCACGGGCAAACGTGCAGCCCATACCATCCCGTGGGGAATGAGCGCTGTCGAAATTCCTGGCAAACTGCCAGATGATCGCCCCCTCGATATATTGGGTTGCGGCTCTTTTATTCCTTTGAAAAACTGGGCGCTCTGGTTGCAGGTTATTGCCGAAGTGGATATACGAAAACCTAATGTTCGGGCCGAATTGATCGGCGATGGGGTGGACAGGCCTGCGCTTGAAAACCTTATCCAACTCGCAGGTTTACAACACATTGTGCGGTTACGGGGACACCTCCCGCGAGCGGACGTATTGACTCGGATGCGGGAATCAAAAGTGTTCCTGCACACGGCTATCTTCGAATCATTTGGGTTTGTGCTGGCCGAGGCTGCCATGAACGGTTGTCGGGTGGTCAGTACGCCTGTTGGGATTGCGCCGCAACTTTGGGTAGTGGGAAATAGGGTGGATGCATTGGTGGAGCAGACGCTGTTAGCATTGGAGCAGCCATTGCTTACATTGCCCCATACGCCATTTATTATGGAAGAAGCAGCACTAAAATACCTTAACCTTTACTCTTTGAGGCCGAAACTTCCATGATCTTATTGGGATAGTCCGTAATGATCCCGTCCACGCCCAAGCGGATTAGGCGGCGCATGGACTTCACGTCATTCACCGTCCAGGGCACGAGTTTCACGTTTTTAGCATGACATTGTTTCACTAGGGCCTTGTTAACCAATAAGTAATACGGACTGTAAATAGCCGGCACAAAGTCCAAACGCGCCATATTGGATTCAAAACCATTTATGTTTTCTATCAAAAATGCCAACTGCAAATCTGGGGCATAGCGGTGCAATTCCTTCAATGCACGCACATCAAACGACTGCACCGTGACTGACTTTTCGAGGCCAAGCGCACGAATTTCAGCCACCACCAGCTGCACAAACACTTCCACGGCTGGATGCCGGATGCCATCCCATTCTGGTTGACTTTTTATCTCGATGTTCCAGCGGATATTGGGGCGGAGTGGAAGCACCGCTTTGACCACTTCTTTAAGGGTCGGTTTGTAAGTTTTTATTTTTTGCTGCTCCGGGAATCGGGAGTTGGTTCTGCTGCCACAGTCAAAACTTTGAATTGCCGTGAGGCTCATGTTGTAAATCAAAAACTTCTCCGAGTCTTTTGCCTTGATGGTGTCGCCATCGGGGTACACGCAAATGTTGGGGCTGAACCAGGGTTCGTGACTGACAATCAAGGTGCCATCTTTTGAGACCGCCAGGTCCAGTTCAAGCGTCACCACTTCCGAGAATTCCAGTGCTTTCAAAAAAGCGGGCAAAGCGTTTTCGGGCATTAATCCCCTGCATCCTCGGTGGCCCTGCCAATCGAATCCTTTTGGGGGCTTCACTGGGCGCGTTTCGAAGGATTTGCAGGCAAGAAAAGTGAGGGCGGTGATCATGAGCAAGAGGATGGATGGTACTTGGTTCAAGTTAAATAATGGGCGTTGACTGTTTTGCTGAATCATATTCGATGGTGGTTTTACCTTTGGGCGAAAGTGAGCAGAATCTCTGTAACCTCAAGCTAAATTTTTGCGCGCCATTCACCAAACACCAATATACCAATCACCATCACTACCCATGATAGACGTAAAACAATTCCTTTTTTCCCTCCCCGAAAAAGTCGCCCCCGAAGCCATAGAGGGCCTTAGCACCAATTTTCAATTTGATGTCACCGATGAAGGCCAGTACACCGTTGCACTTGACAACGGTAAGCTCGAGGTATTGGAAGGTTTCACGGGCGAGGCCAATTGTAAGGTGAGCGCCAGCAGCGAAACGTTATCCAAACTCCTCTCCCGCGACCTAAACCCGATGATGGCCATGATGACGGGCAAGCTCAAGATCAGCAATCCGGGGGAAATGTTGAAGTATGCCAAGATTTTTGGGTTGATGTAAAGACCCCCTCTTACAGCACCCCTTTTGCTTTGGACACTCCCCTGAACAACCCTCAACATTCAAAACAAACTCAACTGCGCCGATTTGTGGCGCTCGTGCAAATCGAGGTTGTAGGGGGGTAGCTTCCGGTCTTTCAGGTACTTTTCTTTGGCAACCCTAAATTGAGCATGAATAATTTCGGCGATGTTGCCCTCGCCGCGCATTCGATTTCCAAATCTTGTTGCTCCCAAGCTTCCACCATGCGTATCGCGAATGCGATTTAGCACCCGGTCAGCTCGGTCGGGCATCGCCTTGCGGATCCAATCTTCGAAAATAGTGGCCACATCGCCGTTGAGGCGCACGAGCGTGTGGCCCACGGTGAGTGCGCCGCGTTCTGCCACAGCTTTCACAAGGGGCAATACTTCGTGGTCGTTCAATCCAGGAATAATGGGGGCCATCATCACCATCGTCGGGATACCCGCGCGGCTGAGGGTTTCTACTGTTTTGAGGCGCTGGTTCACGGTGGCGGTGCGTGGTTCCAAGTATTGGCGGAGTTCTTCCTGCAAGGTCGTAATGCTGATGGCTACGTGGCAGAGGTTTTCAGAGGCGAGTTTTTCGAGCAAATCAAGGTCGCGCAGGATGAGGCTGTTTTTGGTAATGAGGCCCACGGGGTGACGGTATTTCCAAAAAACTTCAAGGCATTCGCGGGTGATTTTGAACTTCTGTTCGGCGGGCTGGTAGATGTCGGTATTGCCGGCAAACATGATGGGGGCGGCTTTCCAATTTTTCTTTTTGAGTTCGTTTTCAAGGAGTTGTGCGGCGTTGCGCTTCACCAAAATCTTGCGCTCAAAATCAAGCCCTGCACTGTAGCCCCAGTACGGATGGGTGTTGCGTGCGTAACAGTAAATACAGCCGTGCTCGCAGCCTTGATAGGGGTTCAGGCTCCATTCCGCCGGGATGTCGGGGCTTTCTACCTTGTTGAGGATGGTCTTTGGGTGGGTTTCGAGGTATTGGGTTTTGAGCTCGCCATCGTCCCATTCATCGGCCACGAGCGCCCAGTCGAGGGGTTCCTGGCTGCGCACGATTTTCTCGTACTTGGAAGTCGGGTTGATTTGTGCGCCACGGCCTTTGAGAAACTGTTGACTTTTAACTATTGACTTTTGACTGTTTGACACGCGAGGATATTTTGGGCAAATTTAAAACAAAAAACACATTTTACCATATTTATAAAACAAAAAGTAGAGCAACGCATGCCTATTTTTGTTAGACCCAACTGTCAGCGCATGTCATGCACTTTTATCCCTACCTGTTAAATGTTGATGCTTCAGCCAACCCATGGCAAGAAATTTGCGTAAAGTAATGTATGGATTTAGCGCAAGAATTTGCTCACTCCATATATTTGGCATTAACTTGCCCCACGCCTTGAATTTTTGATAGTACCATGTATTTCCTTCCAGCCGAACAGCTGCGACTCTACCGCAATTTCAAGTCTATCGAAGTCAATGACTTTCATGGGCTTATCCGCTATTACGAACAAAACGAGGATGGCATTCGGGCACTGGATTTTGACGAATATCTTGATTGCACCCTGACCTACGCAAACGCGCTTTTTGAGGCCGGTGACTATGGCAAACACCTTGTGATGTGCGATCATCTGCTCGAATTGGTCATCATGCAAAATGTGGATCACTGGGGCGGAGAAGACCTTTACCATCGGCTGTTGTTTAAAAAATCGGCCTCGCTTTACTACCTTCAGGAATACGGCAAATCGGAAAGGATCCTCCGAGAAATCATCAAAATTTATCCCCACGACCATTTGGCAGCGCTGTACCTGAACAAAGCTTTGCAGCTCCAAAAACCCAGATGGCTTTTTCGCGCCCGAGCCGCCACTGTAGCATTTGCACTCTTGGCTGTCCTGGTCATCGCGCTGGAGATTTTGGCCGTGCCGCAATTTTTCCCCAGGCTTTTGCAACCCATGCAATACGCGCACAACTTGCTGATTGGCTTGAGCTTGGCTTCACTTTCTCTGGGAGAGGCGGGACATGCGCTGCGTTGCTGGCTAAAAACAAGAAGGTTGGTGCGAGAGGCTAGGAGTAGGAAAGTTTCAAGTAACAAGTTTCAAGTGGAAAATTTCAAGTAGCACGTTTCAAGTGGCAAGTTTCAAGTGGCAAGTAACGAAACTCGGTACTTGAAACTTGTTACTTTTGCGCATGAAAAATCTCCTGTTATTTCTTCCGCTTTTCGTCTGGTTGCACGCGTGTTCCCAGTCTCCAAACTCCAATGGTACTTCGGGCAAGTCGAATTCAATTCTCACTGACACCTCTGGTGCTTCTTTGGGCGACTCTCCCAGCAGTCAATACCGGCTTTTTAAATTTACGCGTAAGGACGGTGAACGAACCGTGATAGACCTTAAACTCCTGCGACTCAGCGATTTGAGTGAAGCTTTCGTCTCTACTTTGCCCGCCGAAGACGAATTTAAGGTGCTGGCCCCTTATCCCCGATATTACTGGTCGAATGACTCCAGGTATCTCGTTACGGAGAACGCCACAACAGACAGTATCTATAAACGCGAAACCGTGCTTTTTGACTTGGTAACCTTTAGCATGGGGAAACGAAAACTTGGGAATCTGTTGGGTTTTGACAATGTGAATGACGTTGCATTTCTGTACCGACAAAGCCCGGAGCGGCAAAGTGTCTGCTATTTTAACCTGAAGTTTTCAGGAGAAGAGAATGTGCGGGAAATAATGGTCGAGCCAAGTGGGCGCTTGCCCATAGTGATTATTGCACCGCTTGAAAAAAGGGCAAAAGTGAAGGTTTACATGCCGGACGGGGTGCCGGTGAACTTTGCAATTCTTTATTGAGCGATTCATTTTTTGAAAAACTATGCAGGCCGAACAACTCCGATTCCAGTCCGCCATCGGCGCTGGCATCCCAGCCCAACTCCCGTCCTTTCGCCCCCTCGACCCTACTGTGAGCCACGCCCCACGCCGCGTCGTCGAGGGCGTTTTGTCCGAAAATGAAAAAGTGCTGGCAGTGCAAAACGCCCTGCGTTACTTCCCCACGGAATGGCATCGGGAACTGGCGGCTGAGTTTGCGGAGGAACTCCAACGCTATGGGCGCATTTATATGCACCGTTTTCGGCCTGAATATGCTATGCATTCGAGGCCCGTTTCGGATTACCCGCATCGCTCCCAACAAGCGGCGGCCATCATGCTGATGATCCAAAACAACCTCGATCCGAAGGTGGCCAAGCACCCCCATGAACTCATTACTTATGGCGGCAACGGGGCGGTGTTTCAGAACTGGGCGCAATACCTGCTCACCATGCGCTATCTCTCGGAAATAACGGACAATCAGACACTTGTGCTGTATTCCGGCCATCCGATGGGTTTGTTTCCCAGCCATCCCGACGCACCGCGTGTGGTGGTGACGAATGGCATGATGATCCCCAATTATTCCAAAAAAGACGACTGGAACAAGTACAACGCGCTCGGGGTGACACAGTACGGCCAAATGACCGCCGGTTCGTTCATGTACATCGGGCCGCAGGGAATTGTGCATGGCACAACCATCACTTTGCTGAACGCAGGGCGGCGCATAGGGCTTGGCGATGACCTTGGCGGGCGCGTTTTTGTCACCTCCGGATTGGGCGGCATGAGCGGCGCACAAGCCATTGCAGCGGTCATCACGGGCTGCATCGGCATCATCGCTGAAGTGGATGGCGACATGGTGCAGCAACGCCTGACCGACGGCTACATCCAAAAAGAAAACGTATTCAATGATCTCGATGCGTTGATCGCCCGGTTAGAGGAATGCAGAAGGGATAAAACGGCCGTTACGCTTATCTATCACGGCAATATCGTGGAGCTCTGGGAGCGTTTTGCAAAGGACGATATCAAAGTCGAACTCGGTTCTGACCAGACCAGTTGCCATAACGTCCACGATATGGGTTATTGCCCGGTGGGTTACACATTTGACGAGGCCAAATTTTTGCTAATCAAAGATAAAGAAGCGTTTTTGGAAGCAGTTCGGGCCACACTTCGACGCCATGTGGAGGCCATCAATACGATGACTGCGCGTGGGATGTACTTCTGGGATTACGGCAATGCTTTTTTGAAAGAAGCCAGTGAAGCAGGCGCAGAGGTCTGGAAAGATCAGGCTGAAGGGCTTTTCAGATACCCGTCCTATGTGGAAGACATTATGGGGCCCATGTGTTTCGACTATGGGTTTGGGCCTTTCCGCTGGGTTTGTTGTTCTGGCGAAATAGCAGATTTGGAAAAAACAGACCTGATCGCGGCGCAAGTTTTGGAAGAAATGCTCGCCGAAGCCCCCGACGAAATCAAAGGCCAAATCCGCGACAACCTGAACTGGATTCGCGATGCGAAGGATAATTTGCCCGTGGTCGGCTCGATGTCGCGTATTTTATACGCCGATTCCGAAGGCCGGATGCTGATTTCAAAAGCCTTTAACGATGCCATTGCCAGCGGTGAATTGCATGGCCCGGTGGTGCTGGGCCGCGACCATCACGACGTGAGCGGCACCGATTCGCCTTTTCGCGAAACGGCCAATATTTACGATGGCTCGCGCTTCACGGCCGATATGGCCGTGCAAAATGTGATTGGCGATTCGTTCCGGGGCGCCACTTGGGTCAGTCTGCACAACGGCGGTGGGGTAGGTTGGGGCGATGTCATCAACGGTGGTTTTGGTATGGTGCTGGATGGCTCGCCGGACTCGGAACGCAGGCTTAAATCCATGCTTTTCTGGGACGTAAATAACGGCATCAGCCGTCGAGCCTGGGCGCGCAACCCACACGCGATCAGCACTTTGGAGCGCACGATGGAGGCTTATCCGGATTTGAGGGTGACGGTTCCGTATTTGGCGGAGGAGGGGATGGTGAGGGAGGCGGTGGCGCAAAAATTTAAACAACTCAAAGGAAGTGTTCTGGAATACAAGGATCCATTTGATCCTGTAGCAGGCGATGAATGGGAGGTTGTTAGATAATTTTCCGGCAGATCCCGCCCCGCGTGGTGTTCCCCCCCCCCGCCGCGCTCGGGTCTTTTGACCCTGCGCCACTATATGTGAGAACAAAAAAAGTGATCCGTTGTAGGCCATTATAGAGTGCGATCGATGGCTCGGATACTCACCGAAGTGGCGCTGGGTCAAAAGACCCGAGCGCGGCAGATTTGGAATACAGGGATCCCTTTGAACCTTTATCTAGCGTTGAATGGGAGGTTGTTAGATAAATTTTTCCGGCAAATTAGGAATTCAATTCCTAATTTGCCGCGATTATGGAATTCCTTCCTCGCATATTGTCCGAAAAAATCAAGGTACTCGCCACTAAATTCCCTGTGGTAAGCGTGACTGGGCCGCGCCAATCTGGTAAGACCACTTTGGTGCAACACCTTTTCCCCGAGTACACCTATTGCAACCTGGAGAACCCGGATTATCGCACGGCAGCGCGGAATTCCCCTAGAGATTTTTTGCGCCAAAACCCACGCGGGCTGATCATTGACGAGGCGCAATATGTCCCTGAACTGTTTTCGTACATTCAACTAGAAGCCGACGAGCAAAACCGCCCGGGAATGTTTATCCTGTGTGGTTCGCAGCATTTTTTGCTGATGGAAAAAATCAGCCAAAGCCTTGCGGGCCGGGTGGGCATCGTCAACCTTTTGCCTTTTTCGATGGAAGAAATGGTGGGTGATGGGCTTGAACTTCCGAACCTGTGGGAATTGATTTTCAAAGGCAGTTTTCCGAGGTTGTATCGGATGGGCATTGAACCACAGGATTTTTACCCGGCCTACATCCAAACCTATATTGAGCGCGATGCCCGGCAGGTAGTGAACATCTCAAACTTAGATACTTTTCAGGCTTTTGTGCGCCTGTGCGCCGGGCGGGTTGGTCAGTTGTTCAACCAATCAGATTTGGGGAATTTGGTCAATATTGACCAGAAAACCGTTCGGAGTTGGCTTTCCATTCTTCAAACGGGCTTTCAGGCTTTCACGCTTCCTCCTTACTTTCAAAACTTTGACAAGCGCACAGTCAAAACCCCAAAACTTTATTTCTGGGATACTGGGGTAGCCTGTTCGCTTTTGGGAATTCGAAACAGCAACGAACTGCTCACGCACTTCGCCCGAGGACATTTGTTCGAGAATTTTATAGTGGTTGAAATGCTCAAATCCTACTATCACCGCGGTATTCGGCCAAACGCCTATTTCTGGCGCGACCGGAATGGCAACGAGGTTGACTTACTGTTCGATGAAGGCGGCGTGTTGTACCCCATTGAGATAAAAGCCGGACAGGCTGTAAAACCCGACTTTTTTAAAGGGATTGAGGTGTTCAATGCTGCATCGGGCAACAATTCTGAACACGCCCACCTAGTGTACACGGGCGACCTGAACTATCAGCATCCGAAAGCGCATATCCATTCGTGGAATCAATTGCCTGCACTTTGGCATCCTACATCGTCGGTGGGTTAAAATCATCCTCGTCAAAAAAGACATTGACTTGCTGTACGCCCGGTGATTCGCGAAGATTTCGCACCATTTCTTCCGTTTTTTTCGTGCTTTTGAGCGTGATGTGGTAATTGCTCTCCGTGAGGTCTTCAAGGCCTACATTTTTCATGCTGACCAATTTCAAAGAGCTACAGTACCGCGCGAGCGGTTTGGTTACATCATTTTCTTCGGCAGAATGATGGATGATCTGTAATAGAAAGTGCCGTTTGCGTGGTGCGCCAAAATTGGTAAACGTGAGCGCAATGACCACAAAACCCGCCAAAAGTGACCCGATAACGGCCACAATATTCAATCCCACGCCGCAAGCCATCCCCAGTGCCAGCGCCAGGAAGATGAACACCAAATCCATCGTATCCCGGATGGCGGTTCGGAAACGGATGATACTCATGGCCCCTACCAGCCCGAATGCCCGTGCAATATTGTTACCGATAACCATGATGACAATGGCTGCAATGATGCTCAGCAACACCAGGGAATTGACGAAGGTGACCGAATAGGACGGCCCTCGGTAGGTAAGCCGATAGATGATGCTCATCATCAATCCGCACACGAAGGCTACAAGCAGATTGGCGAGCACATCCGCCGTGGCGGTGGGGAAAACGGCTAAATTTTGGTAGTCTGTAAACACTTATACAAGTTTCAAGTAACAAGTTTCTAAATTTCCTGCCAGTCGTATTCTGGCACTGACATCTTACTTCTGGACAATGCCTCCCCGCGCCGGGCAGGATTGATAAACGGGTTTGAATTGATGGTGCCCACGTATTTGGAAGCAGGTTCTTTGCGCATTTGAAACTCTTCCAAAATCGGCTTGACCCAATCTGGGCAAAATTGATTGAATTTCACCTCCAAAATAAAAAATCCTGGAAAGGCGTACGTTGCCCCAGACTCATCATACAATCGATCCACCGATGGGTAGCCTACGCTCCGCAAATGCAAATCGAAGGTGACCCGAAAATCGTTTTCAAGGTTGGTATTCTTGCCAATGTAAGGTTCTCGTTCGTAGATCACGTTTATCACTGGGCGTAGGTTGCGGCTCAATATCTGATAAAAAAAACGCCTTGCATTGTCCGGGTTTTTTATTTGATGGACATGGTCCTCGAACACCGCGCCGGGCTTGAACAATTGACGAACGATTCCATACGATGCGTCGGCGCGGTTTTTTAAAATGGGACCTTCGTATTTTCGCTTTATTTCCATGAACACCAGACTGCTGTCGTTGCCCCCATTATAGCCCCGCATCCGCACCTTCATCCGGTGTGCGATGCCGTCAATTTTCGTGTGGTACATCTCGAATCCCGGGGTATCGAAATAAATGCTTCGGACCGTGTACAGGCCATTGGGCTGCTGCGCTGCAAAACGGTCCATACGTAAAAACGGCAACAGCGCACTGCGCAAAGCCGTGTAATTTTCCGAAGGGACGAGATATTTGAATTCGTAGCGCATGTATGGACGTTTCTACAACTGAAAATTCAAGATTCGGCGCAGAAACTCCCGCTGAGTCACTTGCCCGAAATCAATCCTGCACATCGCCGATACACCCGTGCTGAGCCGAGCACCCGTACTGTCGGGCAGCACAAATGCTGTGAGCGTAGATACCTGCCGATTATCGAGCACTTCCACTTTTGAACCCAATGCGCCGTATCGCCCAGTGAAAACATGCCCCGTCTGCACATCGGTGACCTGAATGATTACATCGGGCTTGAGATAGCGCAGCTGCTCCACGCGAACGGGAATTTGCACCACATACTCGTCAGCGCGCTGGAACGTGAGCAACTCTTCAGGCAAAGCCGAAGCAACTACCCAACCCGAAAACGGGGCGCGAATGACAAATGCCAAACCTTTCTGTTTCAAGATGTTAAGCCGATTTCTCAAGCCCTTCAATTGCGCTTCGGTAATGCCAACACTTTCGGTTTTCAAGCCAGTCCCCACGGTTTCGAGCGTTTTTTTCGCAATTTCGACTTGTATCTTGGCCAAATTCCAATCATTTTCGGCTGTTTGAAATTCGGTGGTGGCGATGAGTCCGTCGTCTTTGAGTTTCTTTTTAAGGTGGTAAAAGTTTTCTTTCAGCACCAGGTCTTGTTGGGCAAAGTGCAGTTTGTTTTCAGCTTCCTGCACGATGGGCGGTTTGTCGCCTGTTTTATCCGATTGGAGTTGTGCGGTAAAGAGAGATAATTCTCCCTCTATCTGCTGGATCTCTTCCCGTTGGCGAATGGAATACATGCGCACCACGGTGTCGCCCATCGCCACGAAGGCGCCTGCTGGAATTTCGATCTTAATGCCCGAAAAATCGCCTTGTTCAAATTGGAAAGCATCAATCTGTTGCGCTATTCCTTGTTTGTGGTCGCGCACGACGGACGTAAGCCTTCCCGTTTGGTCTTGCACCAAGCGCCATTCTTGCGCGGGCAAAACCCGCCCGATGCTTTGCGCCGCATAGGGCACTTGCATCGGAACATAAAGTGCTGCCATTATCACTGCAAGGATTATCAGCCCGCCCAAAAGTCGTTTCAGATCGTATCGCAAGGTCGTAGTTAAAAGGTTAGGAATCTTTGCTTTGTTACAGTTGATGAAGGTTTATAGGGGTTTATGAGGGTTTATGAGGGTTTATAGGAGTTTATGAGGGTTTATTTTTTGCACTCGAAAAGGCATAAATCATACTTTTTTCGAGCGCAAAAAATAAACCCTCATAAACCTTCATAAACCCAATAAACCTTTATCTCGCTCTCACCAATTTCACTGTTTTTTCAAAATCACCCGCAGAACATTTTAAGAAATATACTCCCGAAGGCAAGCTGTTGCTCAAATCAAATGGTACGGTGCCTTTACCCGCAGTATCCCCTACGAGGTATTCGGCTACCTGGTTGCCCAAGAGGTCAAAAAGTCGAAGGGTAATGTTAGATTTTTCCGGCAGGAAAAAGTTTACTGATACAACATCCTCAAACAAGGTCGGGAAGGCGTTAAAAGTAGGTTTTGGCCGATCTCCCAGATCAAGTACCGGGCTGCTCTTCTTGCTGAAATGCGCCACAATCGTGTCTGCAGTGCTCAGGTTCAAAAAGCCATAAGTGGAATCAGGGTCGGCAAAAGTATGATTTGTCGCCGACCAATGGTCAAATTTGTAGCCCGCAGCAGTATCGGCAAAAGCCCAGAGGCTAATGCCTGCATCTGTGCCGCCAAAATAGGCCTGTTCGTGCGGAAACTGATCGGCGGTGTAGGTCAAGGTGTTGATATTCAAGGTTCCAGCGAGTGGCGGGTCTACCACCACCACGGTTTGAAAGGGTCCTGTCACCGAGTAGCAATCGTCCATCAACGATGGCAAGATGTTACAGCGGTTCGCGATGAAGTCGCGGAGCTCGTCTATATTGTTTTTCCATTCAGCGTATGTTCCATCCCAGCGTTGGGCATGGCGTGTCATTTCCGGGTCAATCAGCCCTTCGATGGTGTCGAGATAGTTGAGCATATTTTCACACCCGAACACTGTGGACATCATGTCGGCCATGCGGGTCACATAGTATCGTTCCACGTTTTGGTTGCTGCGGAGTTTGTTGAGTACTTGGATGTGATCCTCAGGGTCGGAAAAGCCCGTGAGGGACTCTGGATTGCAAGGTGCGGCGTCAAATTCTGTTGAAGGCAGGCCTGTATAGTTGATGTAGTGATCGAATGTGGCGTCATTGTCCCAGAGGATGTAGCCCCATTTTTTGTGCTCGCCTTCTGGGTTGAGGCCGCGCCAGATGCCGGTGTTGTAATTCAGCCAATCGGTACAAACCGTGAAAGAGTTGACAATCACATAGTCAATCAGGCTTTTGTAATCGTAGTGGTCTTCTACATATTTAAATTTGTTCGGGTCGTTCATATTGTTGTTCAAAATGAACGCCCGTATGGCATGCCATTCATTAATGGCCTGGTTGCCGCCGTATTGGGCCCAAGTGTTTCCCCAGGTTAGCACATACTGGATATCGTATTTTCCTTGTCCGTAGTAATAGTCCGTAAAATCGTGGTCGTCCGGGATCTCTCGCATATCATAAACACCCCAGTATTGGCCGTTAAGGTAGACGATGCACTTTTCGGAAGCGCGGACATCCAAGGCAAGCCCGCCACGTTTTGCCAAATTATGTACATAAGCATCGCGGACGTGCGCACTGCCTTCATTTTGAGTATGGTGCGCGGCAGGGTAGTTGTCGTCACCGGCAGCGCGGAGGATGATACGCTGGAACTCGTCGCGATCGGTAAGCGGGAAAAGCTGCTCTTGAAGGGCGTAATTATAGCCCATTTCGTCGCGAGTAACCCAGTCCAGGCTGCGTTGGTCGTTGGCCCAGGAATCTTGGCCGTGGCTGTTAAGTTCGCCGTAGCTGCGTGTTTTGCGTTGCTTGCTTTTGTCAAAAAATTCGATGCTTCCCCAAGGTCTCAGGCTTTGATTGCCGTTGGCCAATTGCAGCACGCCATCAGAAGCCACCGAGACTACCGCGAGCGTGTGGTCTTCGTTTACAAAATAGGTGTTGAACTGCACAAAACTCTTGTGAATCAAAGGGTTGTTGCTAAAAGTTGCGGCCTTGACGACGGTCGTTTTTGTCAATAAGAGCGGCTGCGTGTAGATGGGCGAATTGACAGTGGGTTCCACGCCCGTCAGGGAATAATGAATCACCGCATCCGGTTCCGTGCTGCTGATCGCCACGGTCACCTCGTCCGTGTAAAAACCGGCTGGCTGACTCATCGTGGGCCTTGCGGCGTAGGTGATGGCCGTTAGAGCGTTGTCGTTGGAGCTGCCCAGTGTAGGTTCAAGTGAAATGCGCCATTCGTTCGAGCCGTCGGGAAAACGCGCCCAGGATTCGTGAACTTGTGTTTTTTCAATTTTAATGTCTTGCAAAACAGTTCCAGCGGGGTTGGCAAAAACGATATGCTCCGCATTGCTTTTCGTTTGCGTCAACTTGAAATTTGTGTGCAATTTTCCCTGTGCGTCTTTCAAATCCCGGCCTGAGCACCATACATACAAGTAGCCATTGGCGCTGATAACGGTGTTCGCGGGAAAAGTCCATTTGTCGGGTTTGTTGTCGTTGTCGCTCAGGTGATAACCCGACAAATCCACAGCCAAAGGGGATGGATTGTACAGTTCAATCCAATCTTCTGTGCTTTGGTAATAATCCAAGAATTCTTGCAGGTTGGCGCAGGAATATTCGTTCACGACGACTTGCGCGGGGAGCGAAATAGCGGCGCTGATGGTCGCGATGGCGAAAAATAGGCGTAGCGTTATTGTCTTCATAATTTTGTGAAATAGTTTGTGTTTATATTGATGGGAAACCTCGTAGGTTTTCAAAAACCTACGAGGTTTAAGGCTAGAAATCACTGTTTAACAACCCGTTCCACGGCATGCTCCGTTTGAATAAAATAAAGCCCTGCGGGCAAATTTTCAAGATTCAAAACCGCTGTCGTTGCGCTTCCAAATGCTTGTCCAAATACAGCTTGGCCCAAATAATTCAACACTTTTAAGGTGCCGATTGAAACGTCTGATTTTAGACTGAAAATTCCCGTGGAAGGGTTGGGAAAAACACGCAAACCAGATTGCAGGAAAGGCTCCGACGCTTTGATTGTCAATGAATTGACCGCGTTAAACGTTGGCGGCATAAACGTGAAATTCCCCGTGCCATTCGGGTAGCGGCCAAAGGTGACGTCCGGCAATTGTTGGCCAAAGCTGATCTCGTCGAGCACTGTGGAAACCCCATCGGAAAGGATGATTGTCTCACCGCCAGCGGCCAATTTAAAATTTGCGTGAAAAGGCCCCTGCAAATCGTCGTTATCGAGCCAAACAATGAGGAAGCCGTGTGCAGGGATACACACATTCGCTGGAAATGCCCACTTGTTGCGGTTGGTTGCATCGTCCGAAAGATAGAGGCCAAATAGGCTGACGGGGCTGCTGGTGTTGTTGTACAATTCAAGCCAGTCTT
Organism: Saprospiraceae bacterium; assembly: GCA_014379065.1. Lineage (GTDB taxonomy): Bacteria > Bacteroidota > Bacteroidia > Chitinophagales > Saprospiraceae > M3007. The sequence goes on along the minus strand of JACMMM010000137.1, from coordinate 565 downwards.
CGAGCTCACCCGCCTCGTCTACTTCGCCATTTTCATTGTCGGCCAAAAATTCATTGAGCACGATGTCGCCTGCATTGGGAAGGTCTGGAGTTATGACATAAAATTCGTGCTCAGCGCGGGCCGGGCTGAAGGTGCCAGCCTGCGCGTTTTCGGCATAAATATAGTATTGCTCGCGCGTGTCCAAAAGTTGGAACGACGCACCAAAAACACCGTCCCCGGCCGTGCCGTCTTGATGCTGGCCATCGTCGAGCATGGCCGTTTTTTGAAACACATCGGAAGAGTCAGAACGCCATGCGAGCGTGGCCGTGGTAGCGTTCTGTATTTGTGCCGTCACCCATACTGTGGTATTGCCACTTGCTGCCACATTGGAGATGCTCGGTGCGGTGGGCGTGATGTTGGCGTTGGCAATCAAGAAACTGTGGCGGGCATTCATCAGGTCTGAGATGCCTGGGATGGTACTAAAAGGCCCGCCGCCACCCGTGGTGACGGTGCTGGTGATGTTGGTTTGGAAATTGGCGTAGGTATAAAATTTCTTGGTATCGGCCTGCACCGCAGCGTCAATTAC
>JACMMM010000136.1 GCA_014379065.1 Saprospiraceae bacterium | reverse complement strand
CGTCAATGGCTCTATAATATTGACCGCTAGCAACCTGCCTGTGCCCAGTACGTTGACCTGGTATCATGGAACTAATATAGTGGCGACTACCATTGCTTCTGCTTCTACCGCTACGCTTGATGTAACACAGCCGGGAGACTATTCAGTCGTCATAAACGATGCGCTTTGCCTTGCCTCCTCCTCTATTGTTAGCATTGTAAGGGTCGGGCCAGACAATCCGATCCTGAGCGCAAGCGATTCGGTAATCTGTGTCAATGGATCCATACATCTGATCGCTAGCAACCTGCCTGTGCCTAGCACCTTGAGCTGGTATAATGGTGCAACTATTGTGGCGACCACAACCGTTTCGGCCACCACTTCTCCGCTTATTGTAACGGAGCCGGGAAACTATTCGGTGGTAATAAATGATACGCTCTGTGCACCCACCTCCTCCGTTGTTAGCATTGTGAGGATTGGGCCGGACAATCCAATCCTGAGCGCAAATAACTTGGTACTCTGCCCGAATGACTCAATAATACTGACCGCTAGCAATCTAGCAGTGCCGAGTTTGCTCAATTGGTACAATGGGACAAGTATCATCGCTCTAACTGCCGCAACATCTACCACCGAAACGATCACCGTAACGGAGCCTGGAAACTACACGGTCAGCATCCTCGATCCATTGTGCCTGACTACCTCTGCAATAGTAACCATCGTAGCCGAGTCTCCGCTTCTGCCACTGATCGCATCCAATTACGATAGCCTTTATGCTTTGTCGTCCTGCTCTGCATGTCAATGGCTCTACCAAGGCCAACCCATCGCCGGAGCAACCGGGACGTACCATATTGCCACAGAAGAAGGTTTTTATAGTCTTCAAGTTACTTCGCCTAATGGATGCCAATACACCTCCAACAAGGTTAATTTCATAAAGGTGGCAAGCAAACTTCCCGCTTCTGTGCGCCGTTTTTTGCTTTCGCCCAATCCGACGGAACGCAGTATTTTGTTGGAAATGGAGTTGGAAAAGGCCGAGCACATCAATGTGTCTCTGAACGATACTAACCAACGACAGATTTTTGCAAAAACACTTGACGGTCAAAAAATTGCGCTGCCGATTGACCTGAGCAATTTGCCCGTGGGCACATACTTCCTCACGGTACAGACGGAGAGCGGGAGTTTTGTGCGGAAAGTGGTCAAGAAGTGATCTTTTGATTCTAAAATGACGCACAAGACCTTTTGGCTGCTAACTGCTGCGGTTTTTATTGCTTTGTTGTTGCCTGTACTGGTGCAACATGGGATGTTTTTGGATGGGGTTACGCACGCTAGTATTGCCAAGAATATGGCGAACGGGCTAGGTGGTTTTTCCAAGCCATATTATACGCCAGCCTTGGATCCTGTATTCTTTGGGCAGCCGCCCTTAGCTTTATGGCTGCAATCACAGTTTTTCAAAATTTTCGGCGACCACTTTTGGGTTGAGCGCCTTTACTCGTTTTGTACGGCGATTGTGTGTGCGGCAGGGGTCGTGATGAATTGGCGGCTGCTTTTAAAAGTGACACTTCTTGAAAAAGAGTCACCTTTTTCTAGCCCTTCCTGGCTTCCTGTTTTGCTTTGGGTAACTACGCCTCTGGTTTTTTGGGCCTATCAAAACAATATGCTTGAATGCACGATGAGCGTTTTCGTGCTATTTGCGACGTATTTTGCTACAAAATCTGTTTTTGAAAAAAGGAATGAGCTGCTCTTGGTCGCTGCCTTTCTGACGGCGGCAGCTGTGCTGTGTAAAGGCCCCGTTGGTTTTTTCCCGGTGGCAGTTCCGGTTGCAGCATGGCTTGCATTTCGCCCAATGGGCCTTACGGGGGCAATAGCTCGGTCGGTGATTATGCTTTTGCTCACGCTCGCAATGCTTGCTCTGGTAATAGGCTTTGTGCCGGGTATGCAGCAATATTTTGATCTTTACCTGAACAAACAACTCCTTCCCACGCTTTCCGGGGTGCAGGAGAAGCCCGTGGAGAATCATCTAAATATCTTGTTGGACTTGTTTTCGCAATTTGCGTTGCCGTTCATTTTGGTTGCTCTTATGCTGGCAAAACGTGGCTTTCGCGGCCTCACGCTTTCAAAACCAACACTTTTCTTTTTCGTATTGAGTTTGGCTGGCAGCTTGCCTTTAATGGTTTCCCCCAAACAATCTGCGCATTATTTGCTGCCGTCAATGCCTTTCTTTGCGCTGGGATTTGCGGCAATTTTTAGCAAAAGCGTAGCTTGGAACGAAGCCACAACTACGAAAAACAATGCGTTTTGGGAAAAAGCAGCTTGGTTGGTTTTGGTGGCCAGCGTCGTTGTTTCACTTTCTTTTTGGGGCAAATACCATCGCGACGAACAAAAAATCCGCGACATTAAAGCCATTTGTACACAGGTTGGGACAGGGGCAATCTTGGGCGTCCCAGCTCAATTATCAAGTGATTGGCTGTCCATCGCATACTTCGCCCGTTTGGGAAATGTTGGACTTGACAGTAGGACGGAGCACGATTTTTGTTTGACAGAGAAAGGAGCCCAAACACCTGTTGGGTATGAGAAAACGGACTTGATATTGGACAAGTACGAATTATGGCAGAAAAAATAATCCCCAACAACAGAAACCATATTACAAATCATGAACAAACTCAAATTCCTGCGCTACTCACTCTTTTTGATCCTCATAACCATCAACATTGGCTGCGACCAAATCTCCAAATCCATGGTGCGCGAGCGCTTGGATTACCACGAGCAAATCCAGTTGGCGGGCGATCATGTATTGCTCACCAAGGTCGAGAACACAGGCGCGTTTCTTAGCCTCGGCGACGATTTTAGCCCTTTAGCCAAAACCCTCTTGCTAAATCTTTTACCTGCCATTGCCATGTTGGGCCTGCTCTTCTGGCTTTTTCAGGGGCGTATGAGATTGGGTATGGCCTTGGGCATCTGTTGCATTATTGGTGGAGGCATCGGCAACATTTTTGACCGGGTGGCCTACGGCTCGGTGACCGATTTTTTGTACATCCACGTCGGTTTGTTCCGCACGGGCATTTTCAATTTTGCGGATGTGTCCATCACTTTCGGAGCTTTGTTTATCATTGCGCTGGGAATTTGGAAGGGGCGGAAAGTTTGAGGGTAAGCGGTACTTTTGCAGAAAACTGATCCCAATAATACAAAACCATGCTTTACAAAATTGACTTCGCGCTATGACAGACACATCCATCTCAAAAATCATCGGTATCACCGATGAACTTAAAGGTATCGAGGCCGAACTTACCAAAATGGAATCTTGGAACGACACGGTCGGTGACCTGATGAAACTGCAATTCCAACACATCAAACAAGAGTTGCTCAGAGACCTCTTGGTTGAACTCATCCGCTCGGAGACAGACTTTAAAGAAATTGACGAGTCTGTTACCATGCTCACTTTGTACCTCTCCCGGCAAAGCAATGGCGAGGCTCTTGCACCTGAGGTGAAAAAGAGCTTGAAGGAGGTGAAAAGATTGGTAGCGGTGGCTTGACGCATACTCGCCTGTCAACAGAAAGAGGGCGATCTGTTTGTGGAAAAAATCAAGCGGACAGGGAAAATAAATTGACCTAACAATTTCTCTAATGCACTGTGAAAACATCGAAATATCACGCCACGCCTTAAAAAAATCACTTGACGGTGGGTTGAACTTGGCAGATGCCATTGAAGTTGTAACGCATGGCGAAGTCATCACGAAATATACCGATACGAAACCTCACCCTTGTTTTTTGATGTTAGGTTTTATGGGTAGCGAACCACTTCATGTAGTAGTGGCAAAAAACGAAGTGACAGAAGAATGTTGGCTTGTTACGTTGTACGTTCCTGATATTACAATTTGGAACGACGATTTCAAAACCAGAAAAAATTAAAGATTATGACAACTTGCGTCATGTGCAATAAAGGCACTTTATCCCCCGGAAAAGTGACCGTAACCCACGAAAAAGGCACTTTTTTTATCGCCATCCGCGATGTGCCAGCGCGTGTATGCGACCATTGCGGTCATTATTTTCTTGCTGCTCCGATTGCCTTGCGGGTGGAATCTGCTGTTAAACAGGCCATGACAAATGGTGTGGACGTGGAGGTGATGCGCTTGCAGGCGGCGTGAGTTCAACTTTTCTTCCTAAACAAACAAAAAGACACACCTCAATACTACAATCACTCATCCTTCCAATACAGTGCT
>JACMMM010000015.1 GCA_014379065.1 Saprospiraceae bacterium | reverse complement strand
GTCAACGGTCAAAAGTCAACGGTCAAAAGTCAACGGTCAAAAGTCAACGGTCAAAAGTCAATGGTCAACAGTCAATATAAACTTACCCAATACTCCCACGGCGCAGGCTGCGGCTGCAAGATTTCGCCCAAAGTCCTTGACAGCATCTTAAAAACCGAGGGCCTCAAACAGCATTTTCCAGCGCTGCTTGTCGGCAATGAAGAACGCGACGACGCTGCGGTATTCGACCTGGGTGATGGCTCGGCGCTCGTGAGCACCACCGATTTTTTCATGCCGATTGTAGACGATCCTGAGGATTTTGGCCGCATCGCCTCCGTCAATGCCATCAGCGACGTGTACGCGATGGGAGGCAGGCCATTGGTGGCCATCGCCATTTTGGGTTGGCCCATTAATACGCTGCCGCCCGAAGTTGCCAATGCGGTGATAGAAGGAAGTCGAAAGGCTTGCGCAGAGGCGGGAATTCCTCTGGCGGGTGGGCACAGTATTGACAGTCCTGAGCCGATTTTCGGCCTGGCGGTCACTGGGCGCGTGGAAATCAAAAATTTAAAGAAAAACGGCGGCGCCACGCCCGGCGCAAAACTCTACCTCACCAAACCCATTGGTGTGGGAATCCTCACCACGGCGCAAAAGAAAGCACTGCTCTTGCCCGAGCATGCGCACATTGCACCCGACAGTATGAAACGCCTGAACAGCATTGGCGAGCGATTTGGCCAACTTCCCTTCGTCCAAGCCATGACCGATGTGACGGGCTTTGGCTTGCTCGGCCACCTTTCCGAAATGTGCGAGGCCAGCAATGCCAGCGTGACCCTCCATTTCGACGATGTGCCGACGATTGATCGCGCCATCCTTGACTATTATTTGGAACAAAAATGTGTGCCCGGTGGCACCCTCCGTAATTGGGAAAGCTATAGCCACAAAATCGCCGACGCTGACGAACACCAGCGCAAAATACTCGCCGACCCACAAACCAGCGGTGGCCTGCTCGTGGCAATCCAATCAGGTCATGAGGCCGATTTTGAAAAAATTGCGATGGAAAATGGCTTTGATCTAAAGCCTTTTGGCGTTTTCAGCGAACGGGGAGCGGCTTTGATTACGGTGGAATAAGGCAAATAAATTGGGCTGCAACAAGGTATCTTGTTACAGCCCAAAAGGCTAAAATGAAAGGTTGTTCGCTCGGAAACCGCTCCTTTTTTCTTTATAGCGAAGCGTGGTCGGCAAAAAGATAACAAGTCGTGGCAAGCCCGTAGCCATAACATTCTCCAGCAGGAATACTCCAAGTGGCGCTCCCTGCGCTCGTAGTAATAGTAACCAAAACAGCTTGTCCAGAAGTATTGGCGATGCTAAATGGGGTAGAGGGAAAACCTGGGGTAATCGAATAGTTTGCATTATTCCCGGCGGTAATAGTATTCACCCCTTGAAGGTTTTGGCCTACACAACTTTTGCAACTTACTGTATTGTTGGCCAAGCCACAAACATCAACATCCCCACCCGTCACCGAGATGGTCACGGAACAAGGACCGCCACGTTCAGCTGCTCCAGTGGCAGCAGGTATGGTTGCTGAAGTGGACAGGTTGTCCTTCGAGCAATAGGTGGCAAAAAAGCCGATTGCCAAAATAGGCAAAGCAAAAAGAATCTTTTTCATGTTTAAAGAATTGAAAGTGTTAGAAGAAGGTCTTCATTGTTTTGGGTTGATTGCGCAATCATGGGGCAAAGGTGAGGCCTGCCACGAGTGGTAAAAAAGTACACTTTCAAGGAGGTTACCCGAATAATAAAAGATCGGAAACGAAGCTTTGCTCAAAGCCAGGAGAGAAGAAATGCCTGCTTTTTTATGAAAGCGGGTAGAAAATCGGGCCTGAGACAAATCGAAAATAAGACAGAATTTCAAAGGGTTTCCGCAAACAGGGCCAATCAAACTAAAAAAATTACTGTCGGTCAATCAATTCAGTTTTTAAAAATGAAAGCCTTTCCCGTAGGGAAACCCTGTTTATAGCAGAAGGGAGGTCATATATTAACCCCGTTAGGGGTTTCCCTAGGGGAATGCTAAGCCAACTCACGCGCTTTTTCAATCAGCCATGCGCGTTCGCTGATCGCCTTTTTTTCCTGGATACGCGCCACGAGGCGATCTGACCGTTTCTTGTCTTTCAGGGGAGATTGGCTGATTTGAAGCAGCAGGTTTAAAAAATGCATGTTCATCTCCCGCAATTTGACGGAAAGGGATTTCGGCGCGGTGCGTTCGATATATTTCCGAAAGGCAAATATTTTAAAATGGAGCAAATCAGACCGCATCTCGTACAGTATTTTCAATTCCAACAGTCTCGCCAACATATGGTAATGGGAGGAAGATGGGATCATTGGTATTTGATCCAACGCTTCTTCTAGCTGCCCAGCCGCAAAAAGGCAGGTGGCCATATTAAGTTGATAGATAAGATGGTCCTCATCGCCTCCTAATATCCTGTATTTGTAATTTTCAGTAAATTCCTTTGCCCAATTTATGTCACCCGCCCTGTTGGCTATCTGAACAAGATTGAGGTATGCATTTAGAGGGATTTTATTGTCAACATATAGATATCCTGCAATTAAGTTCTCTTTATGGATTAAATGTAAGGTAGGTATTAGGTCTAAGTGCCCGTCATTGATAAGCGCACTGCAAGAACTACGGAGGTAGGCATACAACTGAGAATTCATTTGAAAAGACAGCATTCGCTCATTTTTACGAAGCAGGGATAGCAGATCTACGAATTCGTCTACTATTGGCACCTCTTTTTGTAAAAAAGTATGGACTCTTTGTGCTATTCTCAATAGCAGGCTGGTGTTTAGATGCTCCTCTATGCTAGCAACCATCCAGTCCATGATGGGCAACTGAGCTGCCTTTTGTTGAAGTAAAAAACGATTCAGCAGCTCTGTTCGATAGTTAAAATAATATGCGTCAAGGGAATGAACTAAACTGGACAGGTTAAGGTCGTTTTTTACTTGATTGTTTTCGCTTTCCCACTCGTGCTCCTCTTCGGCAATGCGTAGGGCAATTCGATAGGTTTCTAAGGATTCTTGAGCATCTTCACTTCCCCTTTTTTTTATTTTTGGCATCGCTTGCTGAAACCTATCTCCAAGCCCTCGCTCTCTCAGCCAGGAAGCCCAATCAATTTGGCTCTCACGTTCGTTTTTTTCTGAGATGTATCTGCCCCAGAGTGCATATTGCTTTAAAAGTTTGTTGAGCTCTGTCATCAATTTATCCAGTTTCCCGCGCACCATTTCCTTGTCTTGAAAAATCAGCGCATAGACCCTGTCTTTATTCAATTCAATTGCTGAAAATGACGGGGCTGCCTCGAGAATAACCTGGTAAAGGGACTGTATTTCCTCTTTCCAAATACCTTTATTGAAATGGGGAGATTGTAAGAATAAGCTTAGTTCCGCCCTTTCATCGGGTCGGAGGGCTTTAATAACATCCAAAAGATAACTGTTCGTCATACCTTCAAATCTGCGGAAAGGGTTGGCAAAAGTGTACTTTTTTTAGGGGAAGTTCGCTCGTAGTTTTGCCATCATTTTCAACAAAACTACTGTTTATGTCAGTTAAACATTCCATTTTCATTGCCCTTTTTGGCATTGTCTGCCAATTGCATGCCAATGCTTTACCGAATTCCTTGCCGAATATTCAGGCGACTCAATTCAAAGGTGGCCCTTGCAACGACCCGGCGCCTGCCAACTTTCATATAGTCAGCATCGGGCCTACCTGGGTAGATTTAGCCTGGATTTCTGCGAACCCCCTTAATTGGCACCGCATTAAAACGTACAAAACCAGTAACAATCTGCTGGTAAGCAATTTGTTGTTGCCACCGGGCAGTTCTGCTACCGTTAACGGATTGGATCCAGACGAAGCATATTACTCAAGGATTAATGTGGTTTGCGATAACGGCTATGACAGCGATAATTACGCCGAAGTGCAATTTACAACAGTAATACTGGACCTCATTGTCATTGGCTATGAAGGCATTGGTAATAATCCACAATGCACGATCAGGAAGAATGTAAACTATACCTGCAATTTCCCCGCCAATGGCTCGGTTACCAATTTTAAATTTCGACTAATCGACAATCCTAGTCAGGGACGAAAGTTTGACATTAGCAAGCAGGATACCTCTACACTGTTCCATACAACCATAAAGAATGACAATGTTGGGCAGGGTTTCGTATTTCTTTGTGACAACCAAAATCCAGATGCACAAGGAAGCATGTATCAAATCAAGTCACACAATTTACAAATACTGTTTGCTTCATTTACCCTGTCTTATGCGCCAGGAACTTCTGTCGGATTGCTAACCTGTACCAACATTATGGATGGCTTTGAAATAGTCAGGTTTGAGCAGTTAAGTAAGGCCCTCCCAACGCCTGAAGGAGGCGATAGATCCAATCCAGAAAACAAAGCTAATGATTATGAAGGTTCAAGCATCTCAGTCGCTCCGAACCCATTTTCAGATTCCTTCATGCTTACATTGGGTGAAAGACCGGAAGGTGAGGTCAAAATCCAACTATTTAATCTTAGTGGCCAAAAAGTACTCGAACAGCAGTACGAGCCTGGTCAAGAGCAGTACACCTTGCGTACAATAGGCTTACCTCCTGGCTTTTATATGCTGCGCGTGGAAGCAGATGGCGAAGTGCAGAACTTAAAAGTCGTAAAATCTGAGTAGGAGCCATCGAAATATAATCAGAATGCGTCATCCCAAATTTTTTGGGATGACGCATTTTTTTTGGACAATGCCTGTGCTCTACTGACTTTCAAAAATGAACGGCAAACCTCTTCACTTCCCGCCCGCCGTCAAAATCTTTATCTCCACACGCTGGTTGGTCTTTCTACCTTCTGGCGTAGTGTTCGGCACCAAGGGCTGCTTTTTTCCGTACCCTTTGTACTGAACCCGTTTGGGGTCAATGCCTTTTGAAAATAGATAATTGGCCACCGCTTTGGCACGTTCGGTGCTGAGGTAATCGGCAAAATCGTCTTTCGGTTGGTTGTTCGTGTGCCCTCCCACCTCAATGGTCACGGTCTGGTTTTCCGTCAAAAAATCGTACAATTCATCCAGATAGGTGTACACTGCCGGACGGAGGCTCGCGCTGTCCGTCGCAAAAGTCAACAAGCGCATGGGGATGGTTTGGCCCTGTTCGATGGCGCGGGTTAGTTCGGGCATGGCGCGTCGCCCAGTTTCAAGCTCCAGTGTTTGGGTGCAGCCTGCTGCATCCGTAACGGTTACGCTGTGTTTTCCAGAAGCGAGTTTGGGTGCGGTCAAACCAGATTGTTTAGTATCCCAGGCTATTTTGTAAGGTGTCGTGCCGCCTTTTATGGAAATTTGAGCTTTACCATCTGAAGTGGTTGCCGAGCTTGCTCCAATGTTTTGAATCAATTCAACCACGATAGGTTCAGGCGATTTCACCGTGACTTTGGCCGTCTGGGTAGTGCCTTTCACGTCCGTCACGGTCACGGCATAATCACCCGCAACGAGTCCGTCAGGAGACCCACCCGTAAGCGCAGGGCTATTCCAGACAAAAGAAAAGGGAGCTTTCCCTCCCGAAATATTTACTTGGATAGAAGCCTTGTCCAACCCGCCGCACTTGATTGGATTCTTCTCCGAAATGCTTACAACCAGGCCAAGAATATTCTCTGTCATGGCGACGGAACCGACGGCAGTACAACCATTGGCATCTGTTACCGTCACTTTAGGATTGCCCGGCGGGAGCTGCGAGGCAGAATTGCTGCTTTCCCCGCTTTCCCATTGAAAGATATAGCTGCCCCCACCACCGGATGGTTTTGCAATCGCTTTGCCATCGGATTTTCCTGCGCTGGCAGCTGACTGCAGCTCGACAATTAGTGCAAGCGGACTGGGCGATTGAACACTCACAGTGGCTGTTTTGCTCGTGCCTGTTGCGTCGGTCACGGTCAGCACATAATCGCCGGCTGCTGCGTTTGGTGTTTCACCGATCAGAGCGGGGTTGCTCCAAACATATTTATAGCCGGTTTTGCCGCCCGAGGCTTGCACTTCCAGTGCTGCTTTCTCACCTGCACACTTGATTTTGTTTTTTTCTGTGATGCTGACCGCAAGCGGGAAAAATGTTTCTGACATTATTACGGCGGCTACAGCGGTACAGCCGTTTGCATCTGTGACGGTAACCTTGGTATTACCTGGTGCGAGGCGCGAAGCAGTGGCTGTGGTTTCTCCGTTTCCCCACTGGTAAGTGAAAGGCCCTGTGCCACCTGAATTAACAGCAAGCGCCTTCCCATCTGCCGCTCCAGGGCTTACAGGGGTTTGCATTTCCAGTTTTACGGCCAGTAAAGCGGGAGATTGTACGGTAATAGAGCTTGTCTTGGTTGCACCTGCCACATCTGTCACGGTCAGTATATAAGTACCGGCTCCTACGCTGGGCGATTCACCCGCAAGGGCATGGTTGTTCCAATTGTATCTGAAAGCGCCTTTGCCACCAGTGGCCTGCACAGTTAGGGAGGCTTTTTCGCCAGAACACTTGATTTTGCTTTTCTCTGAAATGCTCACTTCCAAGGGCACAACGGTTTCCGTCATCGTAACACTGGCAGTAGCTGTACACCCATTTTCATCTGTCACAGTTACGGTATGAAAACCTGCAGTGAGGTGCAAAGTGGCTGCCGTAATTTCGCCATTATCCCATAGGAAACCGGGCGCGGGCCCTCCACCGACGATCATGCATAGCGCTTTTCCATCAGAGCCACCCGGACTTACTACTCCTTGAGCGATTGCCGATGCTGTAAGCGGCTGGGGCGATTTCACTTTTATGGAGGCCGTTTGAGTCGTGCCAGCCGCGTCGGTGACGGTCACGACGTAATCGCCCGCAGGAACATTGGCGGGATCCTTGCCAGACAGTGCGGGGTTGTTCCAGACAAACGTGGGGGCGCCTTTTCCACCTTTCACCTCGACCGACAAAGCAGATTTTTCACCCGCACACTTGATAGATCCCTTTTCGGAAATGCTTACTGTGAGGGTCAGCACATTTTCCGGAATGACAAACGTAGTTGTTGCAACACAACCGTTTGCATCTGTGACGGTAAGGCTACGATTGCCAGGGGGGAGTTTGGTCGCAACAAAAACCGTTTCGCCATTGTCCCATTTGAAGAAAGGGACGCCCGTACCGCCTTTGGCCTGTGCAAGGGCTTTCCCATCCGAGCCGCCCGTACTGGCAGGTGCTTGCACAAGCACCGAAACGGAAAGTGCATCGGGCTGTTTCACGCTGATGGCGGCTGTGCTGGTGGCATTTGTAGCATCGGTAACCGTGACGATATAATCGCCTGCTGGGACGTTGTCAGGGTTTTCGCCAATTATCGCGGGGTTGTTCCATTTTACAGTGAAGTTCTTTTTGCCGCCTTTGATTTCTAACGCTAAAGTTCCTTTCCCTCCAGCGCACTTGATTTTTGTCTTTTCTGAAATACTTGCCGAGACGGGTTGCGCCACTTCTGAAATGGTGACTTTTGCAATAACGGTGCAGACTTTGTCTGTTACGGTGACGGTATGTTCTCCAGCACTCAGTTGATTTGCAACTGCCAGTGTTTCTCCGTTGTCCCATTTGGTTTCGGTGCCGGCTGGATTTGGAAGAATTTCTATAGCGGCAGAACCATCTGACATGCCCGGAGCGCTGATGGGCTTTTTCTGCCGTGCAGTCACTTTTATGCGAGGGTCAGGTACTTTTATTTCTCCAATGCGGGCTTTGCCTTTATTATCGGTTACTGTGACATTGTAAGTACCTGGCGCTACATCCTTTGGGTTTTCACCGTTAAGTCCACCCGTCCAAGTCCAAGTGTAAGGCTCCTCACCACCCGTTATTTTTGCCATTACTACTGCGTCTTTTCCATTGCCTTCGCAACTGATGGGTTTGTCAACATAAGCGTTCAGCACCATATTGTAGGCTTTATCCACCATGAAAAGCCCCTTGTCATCTGTGCCTACCCATACTGTGCCGTCAGGATGTGCAGCAATGCAATTGCCGTATTGGGAAGTGTAATATTCGGGGCCGCCAAATTCATCGTAGCTGCCTGCAATCATATCGTAGCGCGTGAGGTTTCCACTCACCAGCCACATTTTTCCCGAAGGGTCAATGTCAAAATCATTGATGTCGCCCTCCAGATATTTTTCGTCCAAGGCCAAATCAGTCCATTTTTCACCTCCTGGGGCTTTGGAAATAAAACCATCAGCCAATACATAAATCACGGTGTTGTACTCGCGGATGCGCTGGACGTTGGTGCCAGGAAGGTCGCCTTTCCAGCGCCCGGGAGGGCCAGACATCACGCCTTTATCCGTACCTACCCAGAGCCTTGCAGCAGCATCCTGGAATATGACGGTGATATTGTTGGACTTGAGTTTTGAGTTGGCGGGCGTGTACTGCTGCTTCAATTTCAACTCGGGTTGGGTGGAGAACCAATAGAGCCCAGCCTCGTCGGTACCAAGCCAGAGTTCTTGCGTTTTGGTGTCGTACCAAGCAGCGGTGACGGAACAGGGCACGGTTACTTGAGCCCTGAAAGCCGCTTCAGACCAAGGGAAGTCAGCATTGCCGCCTCGGTAGGCCAGCACGTTTTTTTCGCCTGGCCCGACTTTGAGCGGGGTAGCCAAGTCGGCGGCTTTTATTTGGAAAATACCCTTGGAGTTGGCGGCCCATTTGCGGCCAGCGCCATCTACGGCCACGTTTTTGAGAGTTAACACACGGTCTACTGCACTGCAGCGCGTGACTTCAAGGCCTGCTTTTTGGGCAAATATGTTTTGAGAAAAAAGTAAAAGAGCACTGAAAATCAGGAAGTTGGGATATCTGGAAATCAAGTTGAGCATTGTTTGAAAAGAAAGATTAGCTGTGTTGCGCGGGGGAATTACAAACCGCCCTGCTTTTGCGGGCGCAAAAGTAGGGCGGATATATTGTTTGGGACATTAACGAAAATTAAAAGGGGGAATTGTCTGTGCTATGAGTACAAATCTTTAAAGTTGATACCTTTCGCACGACCAATCACCAATTAACCACCTCAACCAATCACGGACCTTGCTCCTCCTTGGCTACGACATCGGTTCCTCTTCGGTAAAAGTCGCGCTCGTTGATGCGTCTACTGGCGCAGCCATCGGCATCGCCCAGCACCCCGAAACCGAAATGACCATCTCTTCCCCCCATCCCGATTGGGCGGAGCAAAACCCCGAAGATTGGTGGGAGGCCGCCTGTGCTGCTACAAGGAAATTGATGGCTAAAACTCAGATCCCACCCAACCAAATCGCTGCCATTGGCATTGCTTACCAAATGCATGGGCTCGTAGTGCTGGACAAATACGGCCAAGTGCTGCGCCCAGCCATCATCTGGTGCGACAGCCGCGCGGTAAATATTGGCAACCAAGCCTTTACGACCTTGGGCAAAGATTATTGCTTGGAAAACTACTTGAACTCGCCGGGCAATTTTACTGCTTCCAAACTCCGTTGGGTGCGCGAAAATGAGCCAGATGTTTTTGAAAAAATTGACAAAATCATGTTGCCCGGCGATTTTATCGCTTTCCGTATGACGGGCGAAATCTGTACCACGGTAACAGGACTTTCAGAAGGTATTTTTTGGGATTTCAAAGCGAATACGCTTGCCAAACGCCTACTGGATCATTACCAGATTCCGGAAACCATGCTCCCCGATATTGCGCCTGCTTTTTCGCAACAAGGAAAATTGACAGCAAAAGCCGCGAGCTCCCTCGGTCTTGCACCGGGCATTCCCATCGGTTACCGGGCAGGCGATCAACCGAATAATGCGCTTGCACTCAATGTATTGCGCCCCGGAGAAGTGGCCGCTACGGGCGGCACCTCAGGGGTAGTGTATGCCGTAAGCGAACGGCCTGTTTTCGATCCCCAGCAACGAGTCAACAGTTTTGCCCACGTTAATTATACTCCTGAAAAACCGCTCACGGGTGTGCTGCTTTGTATCAATGGGGCCGGGAGTTTGTACCGTTGGGTGCGGGAGAACTTTGGCAGCCTTGGTCAGACGACTCAAAGTCGTATGACCAATAGCAGTGCGGACTTTACTCCTCAGACGACTCAAAGTCTTCAGACGAGCACGTACGCAGAAATGGAACAACTCGCTGCCACCGTCCCCATCGGCGCAGAAGGTTTGAGCATCCTGCCTTTCGGCAACGGCGCAGAACGGATGCTGGGCAATCAAAACCCAGGTGCACAAGTGTTGGGACTGCAATTCAACCGCCATGAGCCTCGGCATTTTTTCCGCGCCGCTTTGGAGGGTATCGCCTTTGCTTTTGTCTACGGCATG
>JACMMM010000135.1 GCA_014379065.1 Saprospiraceae bacterium | reverse complement strand
CTGATGACCAGTTAATGTACATTTTCCATACCAATGATAGCATTCCTTTAGGGACTATTTTGGGCTGGAGCACCACGCCATCGTTCATGTTTGCCGGCGCAATGCAAACTGGCATAACGTATTATGTTTCCACGATTGTCGGAAATCCTGACGGAAACGGGATGATTGATTTACTCGATCCTTGCCTCTCTGTCTCTAACGGTACGCCCGTGCAATGGCTTCCGACGCCCACCGCGACGCTTATGAGCGCGACCTATAACATTTGCACAGGCCAAAGCCAGGCGCTTTTGATAACCCTGACAGGAACCCCCAATTTCACCTTGGGCTATACCAACAATGGCAACCCGTTCACAGTGACTGCCACACAGCCAGCGTTCCTGTTGAATGCAACGTTGCAGCAATCGGCTACTTTTATCCTCACGAGCGTTTCTGACGCGAATTGCACCGGAACAGTAAGTGGAACAGCCGTGGTAAACGTGCACCCTGCACCTATTGCGTCCAACTTTACCAGCGATTGCTCTCCTGCTACGCAGACTTATACCGTAGAATTTGACATCACTCAAGGAGATTTGAACACCATTTCAATCGCCAATCTCAGCGGTATTTACGACGCAACAACAGGGCATTTCGTCAGCAATCCCATTCAAAGCGGTGAGCCTTATTCGATGTTGATTACAGATAGTTGGAGCTGTGGCAGTTTCACTTATTCCGATTCGGTCAGCTGCGCCTGTACCACCGATGTTGGCATTATGGATCCAACGCCGCTCACGCTTTGCTATGGGCAAACGGTGAGCACTTCTGTATCTTCTGGAAGCTTCCTCGACACGGGCGACACGCTGGTGTATTTCCTTGTTAGCCAAGCAAATCTGCCACCCAACTGGACAATCGTAGAGGTGAGTAGCACTCCGATGTTCGCCTTCAATCCCGCGACTATGATGACTTCCACGACTTATTTTATCGTGGCGGTGGCAGGCAATATAGGAGGTGTTAATGGGGTTGACCTGACTGACCCTTGTTTGGCTGTGGCTCCCGGCCCAACCGTGATGTGGAGACCAGAAGTGACGGCTGTGCTATCTGGCATGCCCGTTGTTTGCCCGGGTAGTTCGGCCAGCATTGATGTTCAATTTACAGGTGATGGCCCATTTGACTTTACCTATACGGATGGAAGTACCCCGCAATCTTTGACCGGAATAACCCAAAACCCTTACGCTATTCTGGTGAATCCGGCGGCCAGTACCGGATACGGGCTGGTGAACGTAACAGGGGCAGGCAACTGTCCGGGTGCTATCAGCGGCAATGCTTCTGTGACCGTTGCAAACCCGCCGCAAGCCCTCAACGTAATGGTAAACTGCGACTTGGCGGCGCAAACCTATACCCTAACGTTCGACATTGGAAATGGAGCGCAAGCGAATCCGACTTACACGGTTCTGGGCGTCCAAGGGACACTGACAGACACAACTTTTACCTCCATTGCATATCCGGGCACACAGCCTTACTCGGTCATCATTAGCAATCCAACCGGCTGCACCACTACCCTCTCGGGCATGCCCAATTGCCTTTGCACCACCAATGCCGGTACGCTTTCCAATGCCACCAACGGCTGCCTGCCAGCCGGAATGGTTACGGCACAATCCGCTGGTAATCAATCGCTTGATCCAAATGATGTACTGATTTATGTGCTTTGCACCGACCCAGCCATTTTGCCGATGGGTATTTTGGCGCAGAGCAATTTGCCTGAATTCAGTTTCCTAGCAGGTATGACTGCTGGAATAACATATTACATCGTGGCTGTGGCAGGCAACGGGTTGAATGGCTCGGTAGACCCGAGTGACCCCTGCCTTTCCGTTTCACCGGGCGTTCCTGTGGTATTCAATTTCCAACCCTCAGCGCTTCTTGTCGGAGATGAGACCCTATGCGAAGGTGACAATGCTGTATTCCAAGTACAATTGTCTGGCGTTGGGCCGTATCAATTTGTATATGCTCTCAATGGTATTCCACAGCAGCCTGTGAGCACCCCCAGCAACAACTTCAACATCTTGACGAACAATGTGCAGCAAAATCAGGTGTTCACGTTGGTATCCGTAAAAGATGCCAACTGCCCCGGCACCGTGGACGGGCAAGCGACAGTGACCGTGACCCCATCGCCCACAGCCTCGATTTCCAGCGACATCACCATTTGCGCGGGTGATTCCACTACGCTAACGCTTACGTTGAGCGGCGGTACTAGTTATGACGTAACCATTTCCGGCACGAATCCCACAACGCAGTTGACAGGTGTGCAAAATGGTGCAACATTCAACGTTAGCCCTTCTAGCACAACGACTTACACGATCACCAATCTGGTGGCAGCAGGCACTGCTTGTCCAGTTCAAATAGGGCAAGGCGTTACGGTGACGACCTCTTCAGTAAGTGCTACAAGCGTACTTTCTAATTTCAACGGTTTCAACACCAGTTGTCCGCTCACCAGCGACGGTTCGATAACCATTTCGCCCACAAGTGGCATTCCGCCCATAAACGCAGCCTGGAGCAATGGTGCGACGGGGCTGACCAATGCCAATCTGGCGGCAGGGAATTACATGGTGACGCTGACCGATCAGATCGGTTGCATTTATACGGATTCTTTCACATTGAACGCCGCTCCTGAACTTGGCATTGAATTTACGGCTGGATCGCCCACTTGTTTTGGCGATAGAGACGGTTCCATTACCGTCACGGGCGTTACGGGTGGTGCAGGGCCCTTTGCTTTGAGCCTGGACAACAATGTGCTGCAAACGACCGATACGTTCCCGATTACCATTCCAGCACTTGAAGCTGGGGTACATATCGTAGCCGTGGAAGATGCCAACGGCTGCCTGAGCGATGTGGATGCAACGGTGCCAATTCCAATCGAACTCAGCGTAAACCTCGGCCCAGACACGACCATTCACTTGGGCGAAGCAATATTGTTACAGCCCGTCCTGAACTTCACAGAGATAGGATCCTTTGTTTGGTCGCCCATTGATTACCTGAGCCGACCTGATTCATTGACGACGCTTTCTACTCCCGTTAACTCTGTACGATATAATCTTTTGGTCACAGACTCTTCTGGTTGTACTGCCAGCGACGAGATTCTCATCAAGGTAGCAAAGGAAAAGCGTGTGTATATCCCGAACATCTTTTTGCCAAACTCGAATGGTTCTTCAAACGACCACCTGACGGTATACGGCGCACAAGAGGTGCTATTGGTGCGCTCGATGCGGATTTTTGACCGTTGGGGTGAGCTATTGTTTGAGAACCTGAAGTTCTTGCCAAATGAGCAACAATTTGGCTGGAACGGTCAAGCAAAAGGGCAGGATGTTAGTCCGGGGGTGTATGTCTATGTTGTAGAAGTGGAATACGTCAACGGCGAGACAGAGGTTATTGCTGGGGATGTGACGGTGGTGCGGTAAAATTTGATTGACGATTAACGATTACATGAGTGTTGATTTTTGATGTAAGGTTCGATGTAATGATGGCCGATGGGCGCACATCAACCATCGTCGATCTCACATTACATCAAAAATCAACAATCATGTAATCTATTAATCGTCAATCAAAAAACTGCTTATGTCAAAACAAAACCTCTTAGCTGCCGGCTTGGTGTTAGTAAAAACCCTCGCGTTTTTTGCCGTCAGCCGCGACTACGATTTTCACCGTGACGAGTTGCTTTACCTCGCCTTGGGCAATCACCCTTCTTGGGGTTATTGGTCGAACCCTCCGATGATCGGATGGTTGGGGGCGATTATTCGGGCGTTCCCTATCCATACCTTAGAAGCCGTAAGGTTTTTCCCCTTGCTTGCTTCGATTGGCACCTTGTTGCTCGCCCTGCGCATGACACGGATGATGGGCGGCGGCTTTTACGCCGAGCTGATAATCGGGTTGGCCATTTTGGTCTGTCCGCCGTATTTGCGGACGATGGTGATGTTCCAGCCCGTGGTGTTCGATGTGTTTTTCTGGACACTGTGCGCTTTTCTACTGGTTCATTTTTTGAAATCCAACGAAACCCAATGGCTGTTGTGGTTGGGCCTGGCTGTGGGTCTGGGGTTATTGAACAAGTACCTGCTCTTGGTTTTTGTAGCAGCGCTAGCCTTAGGTTTGCTCCTGACGCCCCATCGTGAACAATACAAGCATAAGCACCTGTACTTGGCTGCATTGGTAGCGCTCTTAGTCTGGTTGCCCAACTTGATTTGGCAAGCAACCAATGGCTTTCCTGTCTTCCACCATTTTGAGACATTGACCGAAAACCAATTGGTCAACGTCTCGCCGATTGACTTTTTGTTGGGACAATTATTGGCGCACCTTCCTACCATCTTTTTGATTCCGCTGGGACTGATTTTCTTCTTTTCCAAATCGGGAGAGCGGTTTAGACTGCTTGGCTGGCTGGTCGTTTTCGTAGAGATTTTCCTGCTGATATTCAAAGGCAAAGACTACTACGCGCTAGGGCTTTACCCGTTTGTGATGGCAGCGGGTGCAGTACTTTTAGAAAAAATAACAGCCAAAGGATTGGGAGGAAAAATAGTGCGTACCGCTTTGGTTATCATTGCGTTGGGGCTTGGAATGGCTATTTCACCCTTCTCCATACCTTATCTCCCCATTGAAAAAATGGCAAAATATTGCATAGATTTCCAAAGGGCAACTGGCCTTTCCGACGCCACGAAATGGGAGGATGGAGAAATCCACGACATGCCCCAAGACTACGCCGATATGCAGGGTTGGCGCGAAATCGCAGACCTTGCTATCAAAGCCTGGCAGCAATCAGAGGACAAACAAGCGACCTTAATCTATGCCGAAAACTACGGCCAAGCCAGCGCCATCGAGTGGTATGGACACCAACAGGGACTGCCACAGGTGTATTCATTCAGCGATACATACCTGCTTTGGATTCCTGATTCGCTCGACCGGGAAATCACGACTTTCATTTACGTCAACGACGAGTTGGGCGAAGACGTGCAGCGCATTTTTGCCGACATTCAGCTGGTGGGTACGCTCGAAAATCCTCGGGCACGGGAACGTGGCACACAGGTGTATCTCTGTAGGGCGCCCCGCGAATCGTTTCGGGCGTTCTATCAGGCGCGCGTTGGCGGGATAAAAACGGCAGTGTTTGGAAAATGAAAATTCAAAAAGGCCAATCATCGTTCCATTTTTTGCGTTCCCGTTGGTCAAAGTAAAACTGGAAAATGCGTTCAAAAAAATCCATTTCCTGTTTATTGGTGTAGAAAACACCCGCATAATCATAGGTGGCTTTTACCTTTAGGAGTGAGACACAGGTCTCATACCGCTCCGTAAGTGATGCGTCAACAATCCAAGACCACGCTTCCTCTGGGAACAGGTCAATGATGGCCTCTGTAATACCATAAGTATCGTCGTAGCCCACATGGTCATTGGCTGGGAAGCGTGCGATATCAATATTCAGCCACTCGTAAATGGGCTTGCCAAGCAGCGCTAAATCTCGGTCTTCTGCATCGTTTTCGTAATGAAGATGGAAATGTGTGCGATTTGGGGGAATCTGTTGGGCCGCGTTGATGTGCTGAACCAAATCCTTGGCCCGTTCGCTCAGTTTAAGATTGAACTTGGGCATCATTGATTCATACTGCTTGCAGGTGCAGTAACGACTTCCAAACGGGCATTCTGAGGGGTCGTATTCACAGAACTCTACGGTGACGAACCCCTCGTCGCAAATGATGACCGAATCTTCTAACTTGCTCACCAGCAATTGGTAGCGCATTTTCCAAGGTAGCCGCTTGGGCATATCGAAGGAGACATTGTAAGTCTGCATCGTCTGCTCAAATGCTTCGCAAATCTTGCGGAGTTGGTTTCGGTTGAGCCGTTCGACAGGTGGGAATTGAATGGCCTCTAATCCTAGAATTTCCCCGATGCGTTCTTGGGGCAATTCGTCGGCAAGCCAGGCTTCCACTTCTGCAAAATGATCCTCGATAGAAGTGGACAGCAGTTTTTGGGTTGGCTCGTACGCTTCTGGTCGAGCAGCCGACCGTATGTCGGTGGTAAGTTGGCGGATGTACTTTTGCATGATCAAATGGTTTTAATTGTTCGGGAGTGAACTTTGAGAAATAGAACTTGGTTGGTAACGCTATGCAAGTTAAAGAAAAATCTGAAAAAGAATGCAAGGCGCTGTTGGAAAAATTTTGCCTATGAATCTTTCCCTACTTCAACAACTCGTCGCTGACCAATACATAAATGTCCAAAAGCATCCGACAGCGGATCTTTGGATTTACAACTACGCGGCTAAAACCCAATACGAGCAGTTGTGGAATGAAGTCACCCTGGCTTGCCGGGGCTTTATTCTTGATAGCCAAGGAAGGGTGGTAGCCCGGCCTTTCCCCAAATTCTTCAACCTCTCAGAGCATGACCCATCAGAGCTACCTGATGAGCCTTTCGAGGTCTTTGAGAAAATGGATGGCTCGCTTGGCATCCTTTACTGGGTTGATGACCAGCCATATATCGCCACTCGGGGCAGTTTTAGCAGCGATCAGGCAAAACACGCCACGGCTTTGTTGCATGAGCGCTACACTGGTACTTTTTCCCAATTGCGCCGAGACGTAACCTATCTTTTTGAGATCATCTACCCGGACAATCGCATCGTGGTGGACTATGGCTTTACCGATGAACTCTACCTGCTTGGCATCATAGATAATTCAACTGGCCAAGAACTACCCAACGATCCCGGCCTTGGCTTCCCGCTCCCGCGCCAGCACGAAGGGTTGACGGATTGGCGTCACCTGCATCACCAACCCGACTCGGGCAACCGGGAGGGATTTGTGCTACGCTTCCAGAATGGCCTGCGGGTAAAAGTTAAGTTCGAGGAGTATGTGCGGCTGCACCGTTTGATCACAGGTGTCTCCAACGTCACCGTCTGGGAGCATCTCGCTGCTGGGCGTTCGTTGGATGAATTGTTGGAAAGGGTGCCGGACGAGTTTTATAATTGGGTGCAGCAAGTGGTGGCTGAACTGCAATCTCAATTCTCTGCCATTGAATTTGCGTGTCAGGCTGCATTCAAGGTGTTGGAAACCCGCAAAGACACGGCACTGTATTTCCTGACGCAGCCACATCCGCAGGTGCTGTTTGCGATGTTGGATGGGAAGGATTATGCAGGGGCGATATGGAAGTTGGTGAAGCCGGGGTGGAGGAAGGCGTGGCGGGTGGAGGGGTGAGGTAATATACTTTTAACAGGCCTAGTTTAGTAAGGGGTACGCAGCCGCTCATGTTTCCAAGTTTCAATCGTTGAATCGTCCCATCCTTTTTCTTCCCAGAGCGAGGTTATGTCGCGGTCTATTAACTCGGCAAAATAGGCCGCCAGCATTCGTTTGATGTCCAGCAACTGTTGTTCTGGTATGTCGGTGGCGTAGATTTTGAGCAACTCTAATTGCAAATTGCTCATTGGGTTGGTTTGCACTCCCATGGTTGATATTTTTATGCAAAAATAGGTTTTATCCTGCCAAAATCAAGAGCAACTGCTCCAACGACCCTTTTACGGCTAAACGCCCTAAAATTTTGGGAGCGCTTCCCCCTCGTGGCACGATGTTAGAACAAGTTTGAAAACAACCTAAATCATCCTTTTCTATGCTAGATCAACTTACCAATTTTTTTGAAAAATTCGCACGGACCATTGCGCTGTATACTGGCAAGCCGCTCATATTCTTCATCGCTTTCGTAATCATCTTAATTTGGGCTGTGACCGGACCCATTTTTGGATTTTCAGACACCTGGCAGTTGGTGATTAACACAGGCACCACCATCATTACTTTCCTGATGATTTTCTTAGTGCAATCGGCCCAAAATCGGGATTCCAAAGCCCTTCAGCTAAAATTGGACGAATTGATTTTAAAATTGAGGCAAACGGACAACATCATGGTTGACATCGAGAATCTCACGGAAAGAGAGCTGGATGAAATCTCAAAAAAATATAAGCGCATCCGGGATGAGCATCAGAAAAAAAACAAAAATCACCCTAAGATCCAAACGAGCTTGCAGACTATTAATGAAGATTTTAAAAAGAAAAAAGAGGCAAAACCGAAAAAGAACAAAAAAGCCGCCTCAAGTTGATACGTTTATTACCCTTCTTTCCTCACGTTAATCCATAATATTTCCCTAATCTAGGCAATTTTTTACCTATTTTGGGGAAAAACTAAGTGATATTCGAAACTTCCCCCAATCTACCCCACCGCCCCCACCAACTGCTCCAACAACCCTTTAACTGCCTTCATACTCCGCACATCATCCTGCACCACAATGAGTTCCTTGTTGGTCTGTTTGAGCGAAACCCCCATGACACGGCCATGTTTTTGGATAAATGCCATAAACTTTTGGAAATGCTCGGTGGCGTAAAACGATGATTGCGGGTCGCCAAGGAAGTAGCATCGGAGTTTGCCGCCTTTTAGAATCAGCCTTTCAAAACCGATTTTCTTGCAGAGCCATTGCAGGCGCAGTCCGTCGAACAGAGCGTTCACGGGCTTGGGCAGTTTCCCAAAACGGTCTTCCATTCTTTTGGCGAAAGCAGTTATGCCTTCCTCACTATCCACATTGTTGAGTTCGGTGTAAAGATTGAGGCGTTCTTGCGAGTTGGTCACGTATTCGCTGGGAATCAGCATTTCCACATCCGTTTCGATGACCACGTCGCGGACATAAGAGCCTTTTTGGGCGATTTCTTCCTTAAATATATCCTTGAAATCGGTCTCTTTTAGTTCTTGAATTGCCTCGTCGAGAATTTTTTGGTAGGTCTCAAAACCAATGTCAGCAATGAAGCCCGACTGCTCGCCGCCGAGCAGATTGCCCGCGCCGCGAATGTCCAAGTCACGCATGGCAACTTGGAAGCCGGAACCGAGATCGGTGAATTCTTCTATGGTTTTCAAGCGTTTGCGCGCTTCTGCAGTAAGCACGCTCATGGGCGGCGCGAAAAGATAGCAGTAGGCTTTTTGGTTGCTGCGCCCCACCCTACCCCGCAGTTGGTGCAAATCGGAGAGACCAAACATGTCGGCGCGGTTGATGATGATGGTGTTGGCGTTAGGGATGTCGAGGCCAGTTTCGATGATATTGGTGCAGGCTAACACGTCAAATTTTCGGTCAATAAAATCAACGAGTACTTTTTCAAGGTGATCCGAATCCATTTGGCCGTGCGCAAAGGCCACTTCAGCCTCGGGGCAAAGCCGTTTGATGGTTTCGACGATGGCGGCGAGGTCGTTTACACGATTGTGGACGAAATAGACCTGTCCGCCCCGGTTGAGTTCCGTGTGTATGACTTCGGCAATCAGGTCTTCATCAAATACCCGAATCTCGGTGTGAATCGGTTGCCGATTGGGCGGTGGCGTGCGGATGACGGAGAGATCGCGGGCCGCCATAAGCGAAAATTGGAGCGTGCGCGGGATGGGCGTAGCCGTCAGTGTAAGCGTGTCCACGTTGACTTTCAGCGAACGGAGTTTTTCTTTGCTGGCCACGCCAAATTTTTGTTCTTCGTCTACTACCAGCAGACCTAAGTCTTTGAACACCACGTCTTTGCTTAGCAATGCATGGGTGCCAATGATGATGTCTATCTGACCACTTTTTAGTTTTTCGAGAATTGCTTTTTTCTCTTTCGCTGTGCGGAAGCGGTTAATGTAATCCACCGTGACCGGGAAATCCACGAGCCGTTCAGTGAAGGTGCGCCAGTGCTGCAAGGCCAAAATCGTGGTCGGCACAAGGATAGCCACCTGCTTGCCATCGGTGACGGCTTTGAACGCAGCGCGGATAGCTACCTCCGTTTTCCCAAAGCCCACGTCGCCGCAAATGAGACGGTCCATGGGGTATTCGCGCTCCATGTCAGCCTTCACGTCGTTGGTGCTTTTGTACTGGTCGGGGGTATCTTCGTAAATAAAACTGGCTTCGAGCTCAGTTTGCAGCACATCATCGGGCGGAAAAGCATGGCCTTTTGCAGCGCGGCGAGAGGCGTAAAGCTTGATAAGTTCGGCGGCGATGTCCTTTATTTTCTTCTTTGTGCGCGCTTTGAGCTGCTTCCAGGCGTCGGAGCCGAGTTTGGCAAGTTGGGGTGTTTCGCCTTCTTTGCCGAGGTATTTGGAGATTTTGTGCAGCGAGTGGATGCTCACGTACACGATGTCGTTGTTTTTGAAATTGAGCCGCACGGCCTCCTGTTTTTGTCCGCCGATCTCGATAGTCTGGAGGCCCGCGAATTTGGCGATGCCGTGGTCAATATGCGTCACATAGTCGCCGGGCGAGAGCTCGCGCAATACCCGGACGTTGAGCGCCTGGTCTTTGGTGAAGCCTTGGCGGACTTTGTATTGGTGGTAGCGCTGGAAAATCTGGTGGTCGGTGAGGACTTCTATTTTCAGATCCTCGTCAATAAAGCCTTCGTGGATAGGGATTTCGACGGGCAGGAAGGCCACATCCGCTTTCAATTCCTTAAAAATCGCGGCTAAGCGGTCAAACTGCTTGGGGTTTTCCGAACAAATGTAAGTCTCATACCCAGCGGCCTTCATCTCATGCAGATGCCGGATAAGGAGATCGAAGTTTTTGTTGAAGGAGGGTTGGGGCTTGGAATGGAAGGGGATGGTGGTGGGATGGCTCGACATTGTTTGGTTATTGGATAAGGTGAGGCCCTGGTGCTAAGTTACCTCCTTCAAGCATCTCAAGAACATCTGGCATGAATGGCTTCAGCGTCAAATAGTCATTCCCTTCGGCAGATAGCACGATTACGGTGATGGGGTATTTATCAAAATTTTGTTGAAACTGAAGGTTTTTATCAAAAGTGATGAGCACTTCGAAACCTTCTTGGAGCATGAGTGCCAGAAGTTCGCCATTCTTTTTCCCAGACCAGCCCATATAATTGACCGTAAAAGCCTCGTGACCGGGAAGTTCTTTGCGTAACCTCATTGGGAGGTTTTCGTCAAGCAGCAACCGCATAAATTCTTTGAAAATTAGGAGTTTGGAATAGCTGTTTGGCAATTTGCAATACAGCCTCCGCCTGTGCTCGAGTTACGCTAGGAAAATCGTCCAGAAATTCATCCAAGGAAACGCCCTTTTCCAAATGCCAAAAAAGGCTTTCAACAGGTACGCGTGTGTCTTTGAAAACCAAGGCCCCATTGAGCGTTTCCGGGTCGGAAGAAACAATGCCTGTAGGAATTGGCCAAGTTTGGAAGTCCATAAACGCTTACTTTTTGCAAATATAAGTATGTTTTGCAGTCAACCCAAAACCCTGCTTTATTTCGCCCAGCAAAAGTCCGCCAAATTCTTGGCTCTACGCAAATCAAACTGTTTCAATCATCACTTTCCTTGTCGCATCTCTCAGTTTCGCCACCAGTTTCTTCATGTTGTGCTGGCTGATCGGGTTTTCGCCCGCCAGATTGAATCTCGCCTCCATGATCTGGGGATTTGCACTGCTAATCGGAAATAACAGCTTCATCAACAAACGGATATAAGCCAAGACCTCCCCGTGTTCATATACCCGGTAAATGAT
>JACMMM010000014.1 GCA_014379065.1 Saprospiraceae bacterium | reverse complement strand
TAGCTGTACCGGCGGCTTTAGCCGCAGTAATACGATTACTGGCGGCTTTAGCCGCTGTAATACGAGTACTGGCGGCTTTAGCCGCAAAAAATCCAATCCAGATTTCAAATTTTGCCCTTTCAGCGTCCTGCGGCTAACGCCGCCGGTACAGTACCGACCACCAACCAAATCTCCCACACCATGAAAAAGCAATTTTCTATCTGCATTCCCTTCTTTTTCGCCTTTTTACCCGCCATAGTCTTGACAACGGCTTTACTCGCCATAGTCTTGACGACGGCGAGCGCCCAAAAAATCCAACTCAGCACCGTCCGCGAACAAAACTCCAACAAGCGTCCTGTGCCCAATGCGCAGGTCATTTTCTCCGATGCTTTACCCGCCTCCTCCGACCAATCGGGCAACCTGCGCTTGGTGTTTCAGGACAAAAAAGCGGGCGACCTGATTTTTTTCACAGAAATCAAAAAAGCAGGCTACGAGCTCGTCAACGGCAAAGACCTCGAAATCCTTAAAATCAGCAATACTGAGCGCCTCGGCGAGGACATCATCCTCGCCAAAGCCGGCGTAGTAGATGCCGCCAAAAAGGAATACTACGGCATTTCCGACAAGGCTTTGCTGGCAGGTTTTGAAAAGGAAAAACGCGCCCTGCGCGACAAACTCCAAAAAAAGGAACTCGAACAGCAGGACTACCTGAACCAGCTCACGGCCTTGCAGGAGCAATACGACCGACAAAAGCAAAACCTCGATGCGCTGGCCGAGAAGTTTGCCCGCGTCAATTTTGACGACGTGACCCCGGTGTATCAGGAAGCCCTCGAATTGTTTAAAGGCGGAAAAATCAGCGAGGCCATTGCCCGGCTCGAAAGCATCAACCCCGCCAAGCGTACAGAAGAAATCATCAAAGAAGAAAAGCGCATCATTGGAGCGCAAGCAGAATTGGATGCGCAACGCGCCGCGCTTGCAAAGGAAAAACGCCAGCAAATCGCCAACCTCCGCCTGCTGGCCGATATGTACAGCGTGCAGTTTGACCCCGCCAAAGCTGAAAGTCAGTACGACCAACTACTGAGGTTGGACAGTATGGATTTGGAAATACTCTCTAATGCTACTGACTTTTATCGTGAGAATCACCGCTACGAGAAAGCCTTGTACTGGTTGCCGCTTATCATTGCTCACCCATTGGCAGAGGATTGGCAAAAGGCCAATGCGCATGGCCATATTGGTGAAATGTACACCGCCATCGGGCAACTTGAACCCGCTATGCAAGCCTACAGAGCTTCCCAAAAAGCATACTCTGAGTTGCTAAAAGCAAAACCCGGTTCTACTTTGTATAAAGACAACTTGGCCACTTCGTACTTCAAACTTGGAGAGACACACACCACGCTGGGCAATTTGCCGCAGGCTTTGACTTTTTTTTTACAATTCAATGCATTAGAAAAAGGGCTCCACGAAACCTATCGGCAAAATGTGGATTTCAAAAACAGCCTGGCCGTCTCGTACGAAAAACTCGGATCAACGCACACCGCGCTGGGCAATTTACCGCAGGCTTTGATTTATTTTGAACAATACAATGCCTTAGTAGAAGCCCTACACGAAGCCTACCCGCAAAATGTCGATTTCAAAAAGGGTTTGGCCATTTCGTGTCAATTCTTAGGAAATACTCATGCCACGCTGGGCAGTTTGCCGCAGGCATTGACTTTTTTTGAACGATACTATGCGTTAAATAAAGAACTCTACGAAGGCTACCCGCAAAATGTGCCTTTCAAAAACGGATTGGCCATTTCGTGTCAATTCTTAGGAATTACATATACCTCGTTAGGCAATTTGCTTCAGGCTTTGACTTTTTTTGAACAATACAATGCGTTAGAAAAAGAACTCCACGAATCCTATCCGCAAAATGTGGATTTCAAAAACAGATTGGCTATTTCGTATTCGCAGTTGGGGTGGTTTTACTTTGATAAGAAAAAGGACTAAGTAAGAGCTCGGTTGTACTATGAAAAATGTCAGGTATTGCATCATGAATTAGCAAATGACTATCCAGGGTTTGTGGATTTTCAAAATAGGTTGAAATGGGTTCAAAATGCTTTGTCTGATTTAGACAAAGCAGACGACCCGATATTTTTGCTTAACGCCCGCATCCAAAATGAACCTGACACCCTTCTCAAATACCAACTCTACACTTCCCTCTGCGACACGCTCCGGGCCAAAAGCGACTCAGAACAAAAACGCGCCCTTTCCGACGCGCTCACCAACCGGGCCTGGCTGGGCTTTTTCTTGAAAAAATTTGAGGAGATGGAATCTGATGTCCGCGAAGGCATGGCACTTGCCCCTAAAAACAAATACCTCCCCAGCAAACTCGCGCCTGCTCTGCTCCTGCAAGGCAAAAAAGACGCCGCGCTGGCAGAGTACAAAAAGTGGATGGACAAGCCTTTCGGCGAGCCAAACTTCCCCACCTACCGCGAAGTCTTCCTCGACGACCTAAACACCTTTGAAAAAGCGGGCATCATCCCTCCAGCGCGGGCAGCAGATGTCGCAGCGGCGCGGAAGCTTCTCGCGGGTAAATGACTCAGATTTTCACTACCCTCCAAAATGGCTAAATCCAAAATCTGACTTATCTTTGTAAAAAAACTGCTTATGCAAACATTCGAAATCAAAAAAGGGATGCACGTGAGCGCAGATGAGTTTCTCAATTCCGTCTCGCACTTAGACGCTGCTGTACTAAAGACCCTTTTGGAACGTGTTCAAAAAGCCTTGTTGGAACGCAGTCAATCATTCTCCCACGGACGCGAAAGCCAATTGGTTGCAGAAATCCAGCGCATTATCCCACCTTCTGTATTGCGCCGTTTTCGGCAATTACGGCAAAAGCAGCAAAATGGTTCGATTTTCACCAAAGAACAGGAAGAAATGCAACTGCTCGCGGATATTTTGGAAGAGAAAAGCGCGGAACGAGTACTCCTGCTAGGAGAGCTCGCCGCCTTGCGAAAAGTAAGCCTTTCGGAATTGCTCAAACAAATACGGGTGCAAGATTTTTATGCGTAGGCGAAAATTTAGCCTCTTGGAGCGAGGCATTGTCACGCAACGAGCATATCAACATTGTGAATATTGCCGCTCCCCGCTTGACTTTTCTCCCGAATCCTTCGATATCGAACACATTATTCCACTGGCAAAAGGTGGAAGCAATGAGTTGGAAAATTTGGCGCTCTCTTGTGGCGGCTGTAATTCCCGAAAACGCGATAAAACTGTCGGTTACGATGCCCAAACCGACACGATTGTCCCGCTTTTTAACCCACGAACGGACGAATGGAACGTTCATTTTGCTTTGAACGAAGATTTTTCGTTAATAGAAAGCAAGACGGCCATTGGGCGGGCCACCATAGCTACTCTAGAACTGAACAGAAAGGGGGTGGTCAACTTAAGAAAGGCTTTGGTCCACTTTGGTGTATTTCCGCCGGAGCACCTTTGAACTTGAAACTTTCATCTACTCCCCACTCCTCTTCCACTTTTCCATCTGCTCCCGCGCCCCCTCCGAAAGTACCGCTGGGTCATACTCCAGTTTAGAAAGAATGTCCAGCAGCGTATTGATCCGCGCTTCAATGTCAAAAAACTTGTTGACCACGGCCACCCTCCGGCTTTCCACGAGGCAGTAGCCGCTCTGGAAACTGCCCTTTTCGTAGCGCACGGTGTAGTCGAGCTCGTCGAAGACGTCTTCTATTTTTTTGAGGGTTGTTTGCGTGTAGCGCATATTGTCTCGGGTTTTCGCAGCAATTTTGTGGGGCAAAAATACCACGCTCGAAGCCCAAACTTTCCGAAAGTTTCAAACTTTCGAGAAGTTGAATGCCCCGTCCATATTTAAACACATTGCCCATGTTATGAAGCACACAAAAACGCTCCCCCTAATTCTTCTGGCATTTTTTCCAATGCTTCTAACCGCCCAACCCCGTTTTCGAGCCGGAGTCGTGGCAGGCATCTCGGCTTCACAAATTGACGGCGATATTTCTCGTGGCTTCAACAAATTGGGATTTCTCGGCGGACTCCGGGTCATTGCCCGACTAAAAGGGCGCAGCGACGCCAGCATGGAAATTCTATACGCACAGCGCGGTTGCCAAAACGAACTGATCCCCAGTGACACTGATCCCACCCCTTATTCCTTGACACTCAATTATATCGAAGTGCCGATTCAATGGCACTTCAAGGATTGGCTCGTTGAACACGAAGATGCAAAGATCAACTTTCACAGGATTTCGGTCAATGCCGGGCTTTCTTACGCCCGCCTGCTCGGTTCAAAAGTGGACGATGACTTTAATTGGCTTAACAGCGTGGCGCCTGATTATTTGAAAAAAAATGACCTTAGCGTCGTGCTTGGAGCTAATTTTTTTTTCAACCGGCACTCGGGCATCACCCTACGTTGGAATCAGTCGCTCGTGCTGCTGTATGATTCGCGAAACTCACCGCAGGGCGGAAAAAGTTGGAACGGACGCTGTTTGTATTTCCAGACGGTTTACCTGTTTTGACCATCGTATTCTCGAGGGTACCCTTGAAAAGCCACACATTGACCATATTATAAACACATAACTACATCATGCAAAAAGCGCTCCTTCTCCTGACATTCTTTCCGCTCTTCCTTTCTGCTCAACCCCGTTTCAGCGCCGGAGCCGTCCTTGGCCTCACGGCCTCCCAGATTGACGGCGACCTTTCGGCAGGCTACAACAAACTCGGCTTCCAAGGGGGGCTTCGCGTTATAACCCGTCTCAAAGCGCCCATGGAGGCCAGTATGGAAATCCTCTTTACGCAGCGCGGATGCCAGAATGAGCTCATCCCAAGCGACTATGATCCCAACCCCTTTGCATTGACCATCAATTACATCGAGGTGCCCATTCAATTTCATTACAAGGATTGGCTTGTCGAGTATGACGATGACAAATTCAATTTTTACAG
Source organism: Saprospiraceae bacterium (assembly GCA_014379065.1). Taxonomy (GTDB): domain Bacteria; phylum Bacteroidota; class Bacteroidia; order Chitinophagales; family Saprospiraceae; genus M3007. The sequence continues at coordinate 5,152 of JACMMM010000014.1, read as the reverse complement.
GGTTTCGTTCAACGCGGGGCTTTCATACGCCCGACTTTTCAGTTCAAAAGTGGACGACGATTTTAACTGGCTCAACGGCGTTGCCCCCGATTACCTAAAGAAAAATGACCTCAGTATCGTACTGGGGGCCAATTTTTTTGCCAACAGGCATTTGGGTTTCACCGTGCGTTGGAATCGCTCGCTGGTGCTGCTTTATGATTCTCGAACTTCTCCACGCGGAGGAAAAAGTTGGAACCAGCACTGTTTGTATTTTCAGTCGGTTTATATGTTTTAATTGGGTGTTGAGGGTTTAGAATGTTGAGATCGTTGAGAGGCTTCGCTCAACGATCTCAACATCCTCAACACCTCAACACCTCAACATTCTCAACAACAGACTTACTTTCGCCCCCGAATTTTTCACCCGTAAATTTTTTATGAGAAAACTTTTTTTACCTGCCCTCGTGGCTTTTTGTGCGCTCGCGCTCTTTTGTTGTAAACCCAAAGACACGGCCCCCCAAACCGCCACTTCGATGAAAGCAGGGAGCGGCCAATTTTCCAAACGGCATTGTGTGGACGAGGCCAAAGACCTGTGCGCGGCGTTTAAAATCTCGTACCCTGTTTTTTCGGGCGGCGATGCAGCCACTGCGGAGGCATTGAACAAATCGGTGCAAAATTACGTGCTCAGTGCAGTGGGCGGAAATGGGCAGTCGTCCTTCGCTCAAGCCCTCGATTCGGCTGGCCAGCAGTTCATTCAAATGTTTACGGACGACCTGAAAGACATCCCGGAAATCAGCATGGGCTATTCGACCGAAATCACAGACACCGTTTCTTTGTTGAATTCCAAAGTCGTAACCATTCAAATGGATGGCTACTCTTTCACTGGCGGCGCACATCCCAATCCTTTTGGTTTGTTGCTCTCTTATGACCTCACGAAAGGTGCAAAACCCTTGGAAATCACGGATTTGGTAAGCGACACCAACGCTGTACGTCCCGCACTCGAAAAGGCTTACAAGATCCTAAAAGGGCTGAAAGAGACCGACCCGTTGGGCGACGTGGTTTACCCCGAGATCAAACAGATACCCATGCCCGCCAACGTCGGCGTGGCAGCAGAAGGCATCCGGTTTTTCTACAATGCCTATGAAATCGCGCCCTACGCCGTGGGTGCGGGAGATGTGCTGCTGACCTGGGAGCAGTTGGGTTCGCTCGCGGATAAAACCAAGTGGATCAATTGAATATTCTTTTTTTGATTGATGAATGACTAATACATGATTGTTGATTTTTGATGGAAATGTAGGATGGAAATATTTTGGATAGGTACTCTTGCAAAACATCATCCATTACACTTCAATAAATCGAACATTACATCAAAAATCAACACTCATGTAATCGTCAATCATCAATCAAGTTTTCCGTTTTAACTCTCCCTTGTATGCTTATCAGGTACATCATTCCGACCCCCATTGGACACATGGAAATTACCGGCAGCGAGCTCGGCGTGCGTACGGCCCAACTCTGCGACAACCGAGAAACTTCTGCCGACCCCAGTGCCAAGGAGGTTACCGAAATGTTCGAAAACCATCCGGTAGCAGAGTGTGCCCGGCAGGTTGCGGAATACTTCGCGGGAGCAAGGAAAACCTTTGACCTGAAATTGGATTGGGGCGGCGCACCCGATTTTCAGCGACAAGTGTGGGCTGAATTGGTCAAGATCCCTTTTGGCACCACCGTGAGCTATTCCGACATCGCAGAACGTGTGGGCAACCCCGCCGCCGTGCGGGCCGTGGGCATGGCCAACCGCAGCAACCCCATCGCAATCGTGGTGCCTTGCCACCGGGTGATTGGCAAAGCGGGCGAGTTGAGGGGCTATTTCTATGGCCTTGACACCAAAATGCTACTGCTTCGGCACGAAAACCCGGTGAGGTTTGCGCAACAGGGAGAGTTGTTTTGAATGTTAAACCGCTTTTTGCAAAAGTTAAACGGTTCCCTCAAAAGAGAAAATTGCTGTATCCTTGCCAAATATTTTCAACTAATTTTGCGCACGGTTTTTTAAAAAATGCTTTTCTTTAAAAATTGAAAATCAGTCTTTTAGACAAAAAAACTTGATTTTCACCCCATTTACGTTTGCTTAGAAACGCTATCCAATCTAAAGTTGGCCTTTTATTTGTTAAGGCCGTTTTTAGTCCCGTTTAGTGTGTGCTATAAACCCCCGAGCCTTCAAACCGAAAACATTCTAATCGTTCAATGGCATCTTCATACGGACCGAGGCAGTCGCTCTCTCAAAAACTACAGCAAAAACTCTCCCCCCAGCAGATTCAATTGATGAAACTGCTGCAAATTCCAACAGCTACCCTTGAACAACGTATTGAAGAAGAGCTTGAAGCCAACCCTGCCCTCGAAGAAGGGGATGAAACGGCCGATCTTTCCGAGGGCCTGAGCGATATGGACCTTTCCGATGCTGACCTGAGTTATTACGAGCGCGAACAAAAAGTCGAGAGCGGCCAAACGGACGACGATTTGGGGGGTGATCTTAGCCCTGTGAACGATGAAGCATTTGAGGAAATCGAACGCGAGACCGCCGATGAATACGCGGAGGAAGAAGCCACCGCACTCCGCGACGACGACGGGCCTGATTTGGATGATTATCTGATTGACTTCATCGAAGACGACCCCTCCACGTACAAAACCCGCGACGACAGCCGGGGCGGCGATCAGGAGGACAAACAGGTTCCGCTGGCCTTTGAGAACACTTTCCACGAATATTTGGAGCAACAGCTGGGCATGCTCAAACTTGACGATGAGCGCGAACACGCCATCGCCCTTCAGATTATCGGCTCTATTGACGACGATGGCTACCTCCGCCGCGATCCTTCGGCCATGGTGGACGACCTGCTTTTCAGCCAAAACATCAGCACACACGAAAAGGAAATCAAGCAAATCCTTCAAAAAATACAGCGTTTCGACCCTCCTGGCATTGCCGCGCGCGACCTCCGGGAATGCTTGATTCTCCAGCTCCAATACCGCCTCCGACAGGATGACGACTCGCTATCTCATGAAGGTAAGCTCGTGGTCCAGATCGCACTGCGCATCATTGACCAATATTTTGACGAGTTTACCAAAAAACACTATCCCAAACTCTGTCGCCAACTCGGCATCGAAGAGGAAGATCTCCGAGATGCCATCAACGAGATTCTCAAACTCAATCCCAAACCCGCGAGTGGCTTCGCCTCCAAAGGTGACCGCGCCCACAACTATGTGGTGCCCGATTACATTGTGAGCAACCGCGACGGCGAACTCGAACTCACACTCAATGCCCGCAATGCCCCCGACCTACGCATCAATGACCAATACCGCGATATGCTCAAAGCCTTCCACGACGGTCGGCACGGGCGTCGCGCCAACAAGAAAGAAAAGGAGGCTGTGCTTTTCATTAAGCAAAAAATAGACTCCGCCAAGTGGTTCATTGATGCCATCAAACAGCGCCAACAAACCATGATGCTCACCATGGGCGCGATCCTCAAACATCAGGAAGAGTATTTCCTCACGGGCGACCAAAAGAAGATAAGACCTATGATTCTCAAGGATATCGCCGATGTGACGAGCCTTGATATCTCGACCGTGAGCCGGGTGGCGAACTCCAAATATGTGCAGACGGAATTTGGCACCAAGCGCCTCAAAGAGTTTTTCTCCGAGAGCCTCAGCACGCAGGACGGCGAGGAAGTGTCTACGCTGGAAGTGAAAAAAATTCTCTCGGAAGTCATCGCCGAAGAGCACAAGCGCCGCCCGCTTTCCGATGAAAAACTCAAAACGATCCTGATGAAAAAAGGCTACAACATCGCGCGGCGCACCGTGGCGAAGTACCGGGAGCAGTTGAATATTCCGGTGGCGCGGTTGCGGAAGGGGTTGTAGCAATAGAAGATCGGGTTAGGGAATAGCGATCTTGCTTAATTTTATTTTTGCTCTCCCAATTTTAGTTCTAATTTCTTGAACCCTGTTCTCAAACAGTCCTTTTCGCAAGATGTATTTGAATTTTGCGTGGCGATTTAAAATAAGGACAAAAGGCACTCCAATGGAAATGATAGAGATGCTTATCAATATTTCTACAGGAATCAAATCTGCTTTAGAGATAATCCCTGTGAAAATTATAATTACCAATAAAGACAATGAAAGTAATATTTTCCCAACAATAGGTTCATCTTTTCTATGTTGAAAAGTAAAAGATGTTAAAAGGATATTGGCAATTATAAAATAAATATTAGCAAAGAGTAAAGCAGAATAAAAACATTTTTTATATTTATCGGGATATATATTGATACAATAGTCTTCCATGCCACAAAAGACCAACATAGTTAAAGAGTGAAAACCCAGCAAAAGGAAATAAAACCTAGCGTTGTGGATAATACGAAATCGCTCTTCTTCGATTTCTATTTTGAGATTTATTAGAGAACTTTCATGTTCTGATATATCCAATGCAAGGTCTGTTTCATTTTTAGTTCTTGATTCTTCTATTAATTCTTTGGTTAACTCAATATTACTATTAATAGTGGCTGTGATTGATTGATCTGTACGAGATTCTACCCCAAGCGTAGAACTTAAAAAATCGTCAATTTTTGTAAGCACATAAAATGCAAAGCCAACAGCCATAAAGGCTTCAAATATGGAGGAAAAACCTGAAATTGAAAGGGTTTTTATTACAGGCTGAAAAAAAAGAAGCACATTGTCAATCATAACCTAAAAAATAATATCCTAATGCCTACTTGTCAATTAATTGGCATAGTATAAAGCCCATCTTGATCCAAAAACATCTTGTCAAAGATGTTTATAAGTGTATTTGACGTCTCTTTCCCATTAAATGAACATTCGGCAAAGTGTAACTTGGAATCTAATTCCAAGCGATACATATTTTCAGTACTAACAGCAAAATGGACATCCTTATATTGCAATTCCCCTTGAATAAGGGCATTAACATTGTTTAAGTTTGAAACCTTTCGCATTTGAATCTTACTGCCAATTCTTACGGTTTTAGAAAATGTTTTCAATAACTCAAAGGCATTGGTAGTAGCATTTACAGACTTTGAATCCTCATTAGGCTCTTCATCAACAATAACTTTGATACTTGTGTTATTTGCCAATAAAAACTCAAGCAACCCGTGGCGGTAGTTACTAAATCTAGATATTT
>JACMMM010000134.1 GCA_014379065.1 Saprospiraceae bacterium | reverse complement strand
CTCGGCTGCCAAGGCCCGCCATTGATTTGAAATTCGAATGGTGCGGTGCCTGAAATGGCGGTTACCGCAATGTTTCCTCCGGCAAAACACGTTGCCGGGGAAATTGACGCCAGCGAAACCTGCGGCGGAGGTGCAGAACCCACTATATAATTGCCCGAATGTGTACATCCTGCCGAATCACGTAGGGAAACGAGGTAATTCCCGGCGGGCAAGCTTTGAAAAAACCCGCTCGGTTGCCAAAGACCGCCGTTGATCTGAAACTCGAACGGCGCGGTGCCTGAAACAGCGCTTACAGCAATGTTCCCTCCGGCAATACACGTTGCTGGGGCAATGGACACCAGCGAAACCTGCGCCGGAGGAGCAGAACCCACCACATAATTGCCCGAATCCGTGCATCCTGCCGAATCGCGCAGGGAAACGAGGTAGTTCCCGGCAGGCAAGCTTTGAAAAAACCCGCTAGGTTGCCAGGGCCCGCCATTGACTTGAAACTCGAAGGGTGCGGTGCCTGAAACAGCGTTTACAGCAATATTTCCCCCGACAATACAGGTTGCTGGGGCAATGGACACCAGCGAAACCTGCGCCGGGGGGACAGAACCCACTGTATAATTGCCTGAATCCGTGCATCCTGCCGAATCACGCAGGGAAACAAGATAACTCCCGGCAGGCAAACCTTGAAAAAACCCACTGGATTGCCAAGGGCCGCCATTGATTTGAAATTCAAACGGTGCGGTGCCTGAAACAGCGGTCAAAGAAATTTCTCCTCCTACAACACAAGTTGCACGTACGACCGAGAGCAACGAATCCAGCGCAGGCGGCGGTGTGGGAACGGAGTAATTGCTGGTGTGCACACACCCCGCGTTATCGCGTAGTGTAATGGAATAATTCCCGGCAGGTAAATTTTGAAAAAGACCACTTGGCTGCCATGCTCCGCCATTAATTTGAAACTCAAAGGGCGCAATACCTGAAACGCCCGCCACAGAGATATTTCCTCCGGCAATACAAGTCGCCTTGCTGATCGAAAGCAGCGAATCTAATGCCGGTGCTGTCCCGTTCACAGCATAAACACTGGTGTGCGTACACCCCGCTGCATCACGCAGTGTGATGGAATAACTCCCAACAAATAAATTCGGGAACAAGCCGTTTGGCTGCCATACCCCGCCATTGATTTGAAATTCAAAAGGCGCAGTGCCTGAAACAGCGGCAACTGAAATGTGTCCGCCCCCTGCACAACCAGCATTTGCTAGTGACAAAAGCGAGTCAAGCACAGGAGGGGCAGCCATGAGGACGGCTGTGGTATCCAGGATACAACCACCAGAAAATTGAAGGTCTATTTGGTAGGCTCCCGGAGCCAGATTGGTGAAAACACTGTCCGATTGCCAAGCTCCGCCGTTCAACCTAAAGGCCAGGGCTGAGGATTGCAAGATGGAAATTTGTCCATTTGGCATACCTGAACAAAGGGGCGATTGCACCGCAAGTAGCATATTGCTCGAGACCGGATGGGCTGGCGCCGTTCCTGAAGGCAGTGCGAAGCCCACCAGCATTTTCCCCCATTCGCCGGGGGTAGCTCCGTTGGTGAGATTCAGGCTGGAAAAACCATTCGAGCCCCCTTGCAGCGCTGAAACGACGTTCGGCGTATTCTGCGTGAGCAACAATTTGCCTCCACCACCACCGCCGCCGGGTCCGTGGACCTGATTCTGGGGGGTGTATGGATTAGACCCGCCGCTCCCACCTTTGAGTTCGCAGTTCAGCGTCCCTGTGATCGGCCCAACCTGCAATACCACGGTTCCACCAGCCCCGCCGCCGCCCTGACCGTCGTTTTGTTCGGGTCCGCCGAACACATCCGTGCCATTGGCAAGAATCCGGAAATTGTTGGTTTGAATCGCCCCGGCCGACACAAAAACAATCCCCCCTCCGGTGCCGCCGGAAGTGCCCAATTGATCGTTGGCGTGCCCGGCGCCTGCGCCCCCCCCGAGAATGATTTTGTTGTTTTGAGCATCGAAATATTTCTGTCCGCCGATCCCGGAAGTATTAGGCGTGGCTGAACTCGGCGGAATGGTGATCTCCAGTCCGCCATTGCCTCCGGAGCCTCCGTTCGCCCCGCCGCCGCCGCCGCCATTGTGTGCATTTCCGCCGCCGCCGCCAGTGCCTGCTCGGCCACGGCCAAAAGTAAAGTCTATCGGGATCAGGACGATGCCTTCACCTTTTTGTGCCGCAAGGGTAGATTGTGGTGGATAAAAAAATTGCTGCTCCCCAAAAACCCAAGGAATATTATTCGGCTCCACAATACCACCCCGGAATCCTCTGCCGCTTACGTCCAGGTTGCCAGACAAGGTCAATTGATTTTTCACATCCAAGGCTAGCACCCCGCCAACAGTGCCGTTCCAAGGCAGGCAAGTGATTCCGCAAACCATGGCCGAATCGTATTCGGGTACCCGCACCAATTGTACTTTTCCGCTCAGGTCATAAGGGCGTGTAAGCGCAAATTGCAATTGAATCGTATTGCCTCCAGCACTTAGGATACGGTTGAATTCATAATTGCCAATACAAGTGGCATTCAGCAATGTGCCAAAACTCGACGTATTGGAAAGATCCACTTGTGGGACTTGCATCTGTATCAGCAATACCTTGTCGCCCACATTGAATCCATTCAGGGTGCCGACCTGCAAAGTACTGCTGTCGCATCCGAAGCCCAACACGGGGGTATAATGGTTGATGATGCCGCTAAGGCAAGGAGGTGCTTGGACTGTTTTCGGCCCAAGGGTGTCGCAAAATGGCCACATGGCTGAATAAAGCCACAAAATGAGGTAAGAGAACATTGATTAAAAAGTAGGTGAATCGGATAGGGTGAATCTGGTCTGCAAGTTAGGATGTTTTGTAAAAACCAAGGATGCTTTGACCTCAGAAGGCATTTGCCTGTTAACATTTTTTAAAAACACAATGCTTGTCCTGCTTTAGGAAGGGCTTTCCTACTTTTGCACGCTTTTTTACCCGACGTAGCCTTGGCGAAGGCGGGTTTTAGCCGTCTCAAGACTTGGCGAAGGCGAGTTTTCTTCCTAAATTAAGGATAACTTTCACAAAAGACACCAATCTACACCCATTCGTATGTTCAAAAATTTGATTGCCGCAGCCGCTATGATATTTCTGGCCTGCTCGGCTTTTGCCCAAACCGATGCCCCGCTATTCACGGTTAAGGGCAACCCAGTCACTGCTGCCGAATTCAAATACATCTATTCCAAGACCAATCAGGACAAAGCCGATTTCTCGGAAAAAAGCCTGCGTGAATACCTAGAACTTTATACCAATTTCAAACTGAAAGTCCAGAAAGCCCGCGATATGCGGCTCGACACCATTGCTTCCTTGAACAGCGAACTCGATGGCTACAAAAAGCAGTTGGCCAAATCCTATTTGGAAGACAAAGAGGTGACCGAAAAACTTATTCGTGAAGCTTATGACCGAATGCTGCTAGACGTGGACGTAAGTCACATATTAGTCAATTGTGATCGCAGCAAATCCGCTGCTGATACACTCCGAGCCTTTAGGCGTGCTATAGATTGGTCAAAAATGATCATTAAAGGCGCGAGCTTCGACAAAATGGCGTACGACAGCTCCGAAGACAAATCCGCAAAAGAAAACCGTGGCAACCTCGGCTTCATTACCGCCATGCTGCCCGATGGCTACTATGGTGTAGAAAAAACCATCTATTCTTCCAAAGTCGGCGATATGCTCGGCCCTGTCCGCTCAAACTCCGGCTACCACCTCCTTCGCGTCAATGCTACCCGTCCGGCCCGCGGAGAAATAGAGGTAAATCAGATCCTGATCCGCAAAAGCGACAAGCCCGAACTAAACGAGGCAAAAAAAATGCGCGCCGACAGTGCGTACAATGCCCTTATGGCCGGGGGAAAGTGGGAAACCGTGTGTCAAACGTATTCCGATGACAAAGCGACCGCAAACAAAGGCGGATACATCGGCTTTTTTGGCATCAACCGCTACCAAAAGGTATTTGAAGACGCTGCCTTCTCACTCGAAAAAGATGGCGATTACTCCAAACCTGTTGAAACCACCCTCGGTTGGCACATCATTCAGCGCAAAAGCCGCCGCCCCATCGCTACTTTCGACCAACTCAAGCGCGGTCTTACCGAGCGCGTTAAGCGTGATAGCCGCAGCGAAGCCGCCAAGCAGTCCATCATCAGCCGGATCAAGAAAGACGGGGGCTACACGGAAGACCAGAAGGTATTCGCTGCATGGTCCGCCAAACAAGTGGACACCATTTTCCATACCTTCAAATGGAAGCCCGATCCAGCCAAGCCACAAGACGTGCTTTTCCGCTATGGCCAAGATAAAGTTTACACTGTAGCAGACTTTGAAGACTATGCCCAACGCGCAGGCCGCGACCGTATGCGTGGCGCAGGCTACCCTGTACAAGAGACCATCAACAAACTCTACAAAACATGGGGCGACGAAACGGCTATGTCGTTCGAAGAGAGCCAGTTGGACAAAAAATATCCTGAGTTCAAATCGCTCATGCGCGAATACGAAGAAGGCATCCTGCTTTTTGAAGCCTTGAAACAAAACGTGTGGGACCGTGCCAACAACGACACCACCGGCCTTCAAAAATATTTCAATGAGGAGCTTGCCATGAAATACAAATGGAACGAGCGCGCCCGTGTCACTTTCTACACCCTTAAGACAGACGACCCAAAAGTGCTCGCCAAAGTGCGCGACCTCGCTGCAAAAAAACCTGCTGCTGATGTGGTCAAAAAGTTCAACAAAAAAGGAAAGCCCGAAGTGTTGACCGTGATGGAGAAGATCTACGAGAAGGACAAGAACAAGGACTTAGGCGATCTGTGGAAAGCTGGCGATATGACGGTTGCGAAAACGGATACGACTACTAAAACTGCTTCATTTATCAAAATTGAACAAATCGTGCCCCCTTCGCCCAAAGCGCTCTCGGAAGCACGTGGTTACGCAGTGGCTGATTACCAAGACTATTTGGAGAAAAAATGGATCATGGATCTTCGTAAAGAGTACCCTGTGGTGGTGAACGAAGCGGTATTGAAGACATTGATTAAGAAATAGTTTAGACG
>JACMMM010000013.1 GCA_014379065.1 Saprospiraceae bacterium | reverse complement strand
TGGGATGTCTTCCTGCAAAATAGATTCTAGTTTCCTGTTTGGTGGCGGGTTCAAAGAAAGCATTGCGTTGGGGAAAATTTCAAAATGCCAACTTTCCGTTTTTTTGAAGGGAAATTATGGTGGCAATGTCCTCGTTGTCTTCGAGGTGAAATCTGGAGGCAAGAATGTATTGTGGCAAAGCCTCCCAGTGACCCACGAAATGTACGCACCAAATGAATGGAAGAAAATTGACCTTGGGTTTGAAATCCCCGAAGCAGCCAGATTGGGCGACGAGGCGATGCTGTACTTCTGGCTCAGTCCAAACGGAACAGGTTCGCTGTTTGCCGACGACGCGGAGGTTTCGTTCAAGTGATGCTTCGACCTTCAAAAGTCCGGCGAACTACATTTCGTAGTTTTGCCGTGCTGAAATGACCCAATGACGCCCCTCCTTCGCCAAGGCTACGGCGGGTAAAAATGACGCAATGACACAAATCATCAAAGCCAGTCGCATAGCCCACCTCACCGATGCCCGCTATTTTGCGGCCAAGGAGGTTGATTATCTGGGCTTCAACCTTGAAGAAGGCACAGAGGGCTACCTCGATCCGATGTACATGAAAGCCATCCGAGAGTGGGTGGCAGGCCCGAAAATCGTGGGCGAATTCAAAAGCACGCCCATCCGGGTAGTGCGGGAAGCAGCAGCGTTTTTTGGCCTGGATGTTGTGCAGGTTTCGGCTCAAAACCATGGGGCGCATTTGGCGGAACTGGAGGGACTGGAAGTTATTTTAGAAATTGAAGTAGGGGAACAAGGACTCCCTTTTTCAATACCTGAATTGCAAGCGTTCGCTCCCTACGCAGATATTTTCTTGTTCAATTTTTCTCAAACAAACATTTCAAAATCAACTTTTTACGGGGAGAAGGGTTTCTGGCGCGAAGTGTTTGCTTTGCGGCCTTCGTTGCTCCAAGCCGATATTCCGGCAGCAGATTGGCCCGAAGTTTTGGAAACACTTGGACTCGCCGGACTGAGCCTCGTGGGCGGCGAAGAGGAGCAAGTAGGCATTAAATCTTATGACGAAATTGAAGAAATTTTTGAAGCCCTGGGAATAGCGTAGCATACAAAATGTGGTCATCAGTCAACGGTCAAAAGTCAACGGTCAATAGTCAAAAGTCAACGGTCAATAGTCAACGGTCAAAAGCAAACAGTCAACCATGCTCAACATCATCACCTACAACGTCAACGGCATCCGCTCGGCCATCTCCAAGGGTTTTTGGGAATGGCTGGCCGAAGAGAATCCGGACATTATTTGTCTACAGGAAATCAAAGCCCTGCAAAGCGATGTCCCCATACTCGAGCTCGAAGCCCTTGGCTATCAGCATCATTGGTTTTCTGCCGAAAAAAAGGGCTACAGTGGCGTGGCGACGTTTTCTAAAAAAGCCCCCACCCTTGTAGCGCAAGGCTGTGGCATGCCGGGCTACGACGGTGAAGGGCGCATCCTCCGCACGGATTATGGCGATTGGACGCTGCTCAATTGCTATTTCCCCTCTGGCACCACGGGCGATGTGCGGCAAGATTTCAAGATGAAATTTCTGGACTATTTTTCCGGGTGGATAGAAGCATTAAAAAAAGAGCGCCCCAAACTCATCATCGTGGGCGATTACAATATTGCCCATGAGGAAATTGACATCCATGACCCAAAAGGCAACAAGAACAGTTCGGGCTTTTTACCGGAAGAACGGGCATGGATGACGAATTGGCTGGCGAGTGGTTTTACCGATGCTTTCCGATACAAAAACCCGGAGATGAAAGAGTACAGTTGGTGGAGTTTCCGTGCTGGATCGCGGGGCAACAACAAGGGCTGGCGCATTGATTATCAGGCAGTAACGGACAACCTGAAGGACAAAATTAGTTATGCCCGCCAGCTCAATGATGTGAAGCATTCCGATCACTGCCCGGTGAAGATTTTGATTGATTTGTGATTCTTATCATCGTTATTTTTCAAAAACATCGTTCCATGAGAGACCTGTTTTCTACTCTTTTCCTTGCATTTGTCTTCCTTACTCCTGTTACCCAAGCCCAAAATTTGAAGAAAGAATGGGCATTCGTCCATAATGAAGACGGCCGAATTAGACAGTTTAAACAAGGCCAGAGCATTAGTGTGAAATGGGGAGGGTTAAGCGGGGTAAAGACCACGAAAGGAAGCTTGGCAGATATCACAACAGATTCTCTGACACTTTCTCTTGGCGACTATGTTGGGAGTATTGCAAAGAAGGACGTTGAGGAAATTACTACAAAGAAGTCTGGTTTGGGATTGAAGTTATTGAGCGCTTTGATTGTTTTGGCAGGTATCTTTATTACAGGTTTCTTTATCCTAATTCAGTTGGTCTATAATATGAGGAGGACTGACCGCCAACTGGCCACTAGGGAGTATAAAACATATTGGCCATGGGCATTGATAGGTCTTGGTGTGATTGCCTTAGGCTTTGTTCGTTTGAGGTCTCCCCATCAACGAACCGCTCAATCTTTTGGAAAATCTTGGTCGATGAAAGAAATATCCGCCATAACAAATAAAATACCCTGAAATCAAAGCCATCTGAAACCTTGCCTCAAAAATTTGGTTTGGGGTTTCGGAACCGCGCCTAACGGTTTTACATTTTATATTTTCCTGCTTGTCTGCCGATAGGCATGGTTTTACATTTTGCGGTTTAATCTATCCCGGTTCTGATGGCCGATACTCAAAAATTCAATTTCTCCCTCTTCCGTCAGGTGATGCGCATGGTAAAACCCTATAAAAGGGTTTTCTGGCTCACGGTAGGACTTACCCTCGTACTCTCTCCGCTCGCGGTGCTGCGCCCAAAACTTATCGAAAAGATGGTAGATGGCTACATCCTACCCGGCGACGTGAGCGGGCTGACAATGATGGCCTGTATCATTTTGGGGACGCTGATTCTAGAGGTAATCCTGCGCTATCTTTTCCTTTATCGCGCCAATTGGCTCGGCCAGGCCACCATCCGCGACCTGCGGGTGAAGGTGTTCAACCACATTACATCACTGAATCTCAAGTACTTCGACAAAACACCCATCGGACAGAGCAGTACGCGTACTATCAACGATATTGAAGCCATAAACACGATTTTTAGCGAGGGCAGCGTGACGATTTTGGCGGATTTGGTGACCATTTTCGCGGTCTTGGTGGTCATGTTTGTCACTTCTTGGAAATTGACATTGGTAGTACTTTCGGTGTTCCCGCTCCTGATTTGGGGCAGTTACCAATTTAAAGAAAGTGTTCGCAAGAGTTACGAAAACGTGCGCAACCATATCGGCACGATGAATTCCTTTTTACAGGAGCGTATCAGCGGGATGCGCATCGTGCAGATTTTCAACGCCGAAGATCGCGAGGCCAATAAATTCCGCCAAATCAACCGCGACTACACTTCCGCCAACTTGAAAGCCATTTTTGCCTACGCCGTTTTTTTCCCGGTGGTAGATATAATCTCGGCGCTCTCGCTGGGTCTGATGGTTTGGTATGGCGCCGGAGAGGTGCTCAGCGAAGACGTTACTATTGGCGTACTGATCGCTTTTCCATTGTATATCTCGATGCTGTACCGCCCAATCAGGATGTTGGCCGATAAATTCAACACCCTGCAAATGGGCCTCATTGCTGCTGAACGGGTGTTTAAATTGTTGGAAAACAATGAGACGGTACAAAACACCGGAACCCTTGCGCCCGAAAATCTGCGCGGAGAGCTTGCCTTCGACAAGGTGTGGTTCTCTTACTCCGACAATCTCGAAACCGACGCGGTGCTACAAGATGTGTCATTCAACATAAACCCCGGTGAAACACTGGCTATTGTGGGCAGTACGGGGAGCGGCAAGACGACCATCATCAGTTTGCTCAACCGTTTTTACGAAATTCAACAAGGGCATATCCGGGTAGATGGACGCGACATTCACGATTACGATGTGTATGCACTCCGCCGCCATATCGCCGTGGTGCTGCAAGATGTGTTCCTTTTTTCCGGCACCGTGTTGGAAAATATTACCCTGCGCGACCCTAATATTTCAGAAGCGCAGGTCATAGAAGCCGCCAAGATGATCGGGGCGCACAAATTCATCAAAAAACTCCCCGGTGGCTACCATTATCAAGTGATGGAGCGCGGGGCTACGCTTTCGATGGGTCAGCGGCAACTGATTTCCTTTGTCCGGGCGCTCGTTTTCAACCCTGAAATCCTGATTTTGGACGAGGCCACGTCTTCAATTGACCCGGAATCTGAATCCATCATCCAACACGCCATCGAGAAGCTCATCGCACGCCGCACGAGCATCATTATTGCGCACCGGCTTAGCACCATTCGCAAGGCCACCAATATTTTGGTGCTCGACAAGGGGCAGGTACAGGAGTTTGGTCCGCACGAAGCACTGGTGGAAATCGAAAACGGGAAATACCGCGAATTGTATGAAAAGCAGTTTTTGGCAGCGGTGGCGGCTTGAACCTGAAGATTTATTAAAACACTAAGGGACTAAGGGGCACTAAGGGACTCCGTTCTTGGTGTTTTTTCAAGGCGCGAAGCGATAATTTGATCTTTGCCACAAACCCCTTAGTGGCCCTTAGTTCCTTAGTGTTTGAAAAAAAACGTGTTTGAAAAACAAAGCGTGATGAAACAACTCATGTGGTACATCGCCTTTATCGCCTTGCTTTTTATAGGCGACCGGATTGCCGGATTTCTCTTGCAAAAACAAGCCGCTGAGAGTCAATTCCGCTATGCCCGACTCTATCGAGGCGGGGCAGTTGCCGATATTTTATTGCTAGGGAATTCGCGCGGGCTGACTTTTTACCAACCTTACATTGAGGAAATTACCGGAAAAACGACCTACAACCTCAGCTACAACGGCCTACCGATGGACGCGGCCAAATGCCTCGCGCTCGATTACTTCGACGAATATGAATTCGACCATTCCGGCGACCCGCAACTTTTGCTGCTCGACATCACGATGTGCGACCGCGAAAACGACGAATTGCTGGCGGGTTTCCTGACATTCTCACAGCGGTCAAAACACCTGGACACGTTAATTCATCATAAGTTGCCCAAAGTTTGGTGGGGCGGGCAAGTGTCCTGGCTGTTTCGCTACAACAACGAGATTTTCCAGCGCGCGCTGTTTCACAAAAACAAATCGGACAAGGATTGGTTACTTGACCGGGAGATTCCAAAATCTTTGGCAGATCAGGTTTCCAAACATTCCTACGATTTGGAAATCCACCCGTATTTGATTCAACAGTTGAAAGAAACGGTTGATCGGGCTCGAAATTTAGGTGTGCGGGTAGAATTGGTTATCAGTCCATATTTTCCTGGTTTTCAGGTTAATAAACTTGATGGACTAAAAGCGGAAGTTGAAAAAACGACCGGAATTACTGTTCATGATTACCGCTCCGCGCTGAGCGATCCGGCGGATTTTGGAGACTTTATGCACCCGAATAAAAAGGGGAGTAAGAAGTATATGGACTTGCTCAAAAGGGATGGGGTGGTACCTTAATAACCTTTCCTTTGGGTGGCTTCGCGCTCATTCCATAGTTTTACTCCTCAAATTTAATTGCTCATCAAACACATTCTCACCATGAAAAAAATTGCGATTCTCACCCTACTTGCCACCTGCTTCACCTTTTCTTCCTGCGATGTTTTGCAAGAAGTGGCCAACCAGGCCGGCACGGTACTCTCCGAGCCCACACTTTCTGAGATCGGCCAGGGATTGAAAGAAGCCCTCAAAAACGGCATCGGAAAAGGCGCTGACGCCCTTGCGCAACGCGATGGTTATTTCAAAAGCGCGTACAAAATCCTCTTGCCGTCAGATGTGCGCAAGGTGACGGACAGACTCAAAAATATCCCTGGATTTAGCAACATTGAAAACGAACTGCTGGAAAAAATGAACCGGGGCGCCGAAGATGCCGCCAAAGAAGCCAAGCCTATTTTCGTGGCTGCCATCACCGGGCTAACCTTCAGCGATGCGACCAACATCCTCCTGGGCAGCGACAATGCTGCCACGCAATACCTAAACCGGACTACCAACCAGCCGCTTTACGATAAGTTCAACCCGAAAATCGTGGCATCACTGAACAAAATCGGCGCGAACGATCTCTGGAAAAAAGCCGCCGACACCTACAACAGAATCCCGCTTGTCACCAAAATCAACGCCGACCTCGACGACTATGTGACCAAGGAAGCGCTCAAAGGACTGTTCGGCAAAATCGGAGAAGAGGAGAAAAACATCCGCCACAACAAGGCCTTCCGTAACACGGATCTGCTCAGAAAGGTGTTCGCCAAGCAAGACGCCAACCGCAAGTGACTTTTGACCGTTGACTGTTGACTGTTGACTGTTGACCGTTGACTTTTGACCGTTGACCGTTGACTTTTGACCGTTGAC
>JACMMM010000133.1 GCA_014379065.1 Saprospiraceae bacterium | reverse complement strand
CCGGTGGCCAGCAGCAGGGAGCAAAAACTCAATAACAGCGATTCGCCCATGAACTGAACTGCGAGGGCGCTTCGGGAAATACCGATGGCTTTTTTTATGCCCACTTCTTTCATACGCAAGGAGGCGCGGGCAGTGCTGAGGTTCATGAAATTGATACAGGCAATGAACAGGATAAAGAGGGCGATGAGGGCGAACAACCTGACATAGGAAATACGTCCACCTGCGATAACACCACCCTCGTATTGGTCGTGCAGATAACGGTCGGAATAGGGCTGGAGGAACAGATCAACTTTGGAGTTAGCGTCCTTTGTTTTGATAAAACCCGCTATTTTTTGATTGAAAGCCGCCACATCAGTGCCTTTTTTCAACACCAGGAATGTACTGGGCGCGTGGTTGTCCCAATGAATTTGATGGTGAAACAAGTTTGGGTCGCGGAAGGACTGAATGGTGAGCAAAAAGTCAAACCGGTCAGAAGTGCTGACGGGAAGGTCTTTGAAAACGCCCGTCACCATGCATTGTCGTGTGAAATTGGCAACTTGCCAACTGATGGGTTTTCCAATTGCATTTTCAGGGCTTTGAAAAAGGGAGCGCGCCATCTGCTCTGAGAGCACTAATGCGTTGGGATCTTGTAGCACTTGCCCCGCATCGCCATGCAGCAATGGATAACTGAACACGCGAAAAAAATCCTTGTCAGCAAACTGTCCGACGCCCTTGATTTTACGATTCTGGTCTGGAGAAAGGATAAATTTCATGGGAATATCCTCGGATGGCAGGTAGGAGGTCGCCATTGCCACCTCGGGCATCTCGGCGGCCAGTGTTTCTGCGAGCAAATCAGGGGTTGGTGTGATCGTCCGTATTCCCTCAGAGTCGTGATGGTTGGCCATTACCTGATACAACTGCGCATCATTCGCATGAAATCTATCCATCCCCCACTCGTCACTGACCCAGAGGTAAATGAGCAGTACGCAAGCCATGCCAGCTGATAAGCCGACGAGGTTGATGAAAAACGTGCTGCGATGCCGTTTGAAATTGCGGAAAATGAGGAGGAGGTTGTGGTAGAACATACTTGTAGGTTTGAGTATTGGGGGATGTGGGGATTTGATCAGTGCTACGCCAAATTGTGCGCCACGATTTTAAGTGGTTGATTTTCAGGTTTTTATTCTCGATTTTTGATCCATAGAAACGTCCGAACCTGAACGGAGGTGTTCGGATTCGGACGGTTAAAGGACAATTTTGTTGTCTTTAAGCATTTGGCCTACAGAGGGCAATGTCATTGCCTTAAGGAAAATCATTTTGCTCAATACTTACTCGTCAGACGACTTTGAGTCGTCAGACGAGCTCGCCACGCGGTCTGACGACTCAAAGTCGTCTGACCGCTAAGACAACAAAATCCTTTAGTAAATGACATTGCCATAAAGAGGCTAACTCCAAATTATTTCAGCTCCTTCACCCTCAAATTCCTAAACCAAATCGGTGCCCCCGCGTGCTTGCCTTGCAGCCCGATATGCCCTTCGAGAGGTAACGTTGCAAAGGGCTTTGAGAGCCAGGAAGGAATGGCCGAGCCGTCAGGATTTTGGCTGCCGGAAAGCCAGCGGCTCATGTCCATGTAGTTGACGAGTTCACCGTTCAGCACCACCCAGATTTGCCGGTTCTGGCAGGTGATGGTGTAGTGGTTCCATTCGCCGGGCTGTTTTACCATCTTTTTATCTGCTGCCAAATGGCCGAAAATGGCGCCACATTGCCAGGTAGGGTCGGCCTTGCTCCACTCGGCGGAGTAGTCGTCGGCGATCTGGATTTCCACGGAGTTGGGTATCCAGTTATCGGTGTCGGAGCAGTGAACGATTACGCCAGAATTGGTGCCCTCGGCGGTTTTGAATTCAAGGTCGAGCACAAAGTTTTTGTACATTTTCTGCGTGAAAATGCACTCATCTTTGGTCGCGGTGAGTTCGCCGTTTTCATTTATGCTCCAAATACCCTTGGGAAATCTTGCATCGGAAAGATCAGGGCTGAAAAGTGCATTAAAACCAGTTTCTCCCGGGACAGGGTGTGTGTATAGCGATGGTTTTGAATTATCTGCTGGCAAGCCAAACTGTTTTGTCATTTCGGTCATCCAGGTGCCATTGGCGACTGTCCATTTTAATCTGGCGCTTCTAAAGTCGGTGTATTCCGCCTTAATATTTTCTGCCGCCCGAATGGTTTGGCTTGTTGCGGGCATATCGGTTTCCTGCAAATTATTGAAAATCGTGCTCGAGCGGTTGAGCAGATTCCGGGCGGAATTTTGAATCTCCATCAAGGATTTTTCATTCAGTCTCAAGGTGTCCAAAGCAGGGCCTTCCAATTTTAGCGATGCCTTCCGGATCAATTCAAGCTCGCCGTCCATGTTTAGAATGCCTTGTTCTATCCAATAAGAGGTGCCGCCAGTCCGCACAGATAAGTCAAATTGCTGCTGCAAATCTTCCACACTGGTTTTAACCCTCGGGTCCATAAACACTTTTATTAGTTCTTCATAGACATTTCCATCTACTTCGAGGCGCACTTTGTAAGTTCCCGGCATTACCCATGGGGCGTTTATGGCGGGCGCTGTTTGACCGTAAATAGCAGCGATCGGGAAATGTGGATCTCTGCCCAGAATGGGGTCGTAGTGCATGTCCCAACAAAAACGGTGCGCTCCTTTTTTCCCCGAAAGCACTTGATGTGGCCGAATCCAGTAGAGCGGAATATTGACGCCCGATACGTCGGGGGCAGGGTCATAAGCGGTGTAATTTCGAAATGGGTTGCCGTTGAGGTCCGTGATTTTCAAAGTAATATGATTGGCATTCTCCGGCAAATAATAATCAATCATCGCCCCGTCCGGAGGATTTTGTCCGGCAGGTTCTTCCTGTGGGAGCGGGGTGTCAGGGTTCATGTTCCAGCGGATACGGTAGGCATTTTGCGGCTTATACAACCTCACGTCGTCATTTTTCATGCTTGTAGCCTGCTGTCTCAAGGGCGTAATATTGTCCAAAATCCAAAACGACCGACCATGTGTACCTATCACTAAATCGTCGTCTTTCACCACCAAATCCCGGATGCTGGTGGCTGGCATATTCAGCCGAAGCGATTGCCAGTGGTCGCCGTCGTCAAAGGAAACGTACACGGCGTTTTCAGAGCCGGCGTAGAGCAAACCCTGTTGCAAGGGGTCTTCGCGTACCGTGTTAATTGGCTCATTGTCAGGGATTCCAGCAGTGATTTCCTGCCAAGACTTGCCGCCGTCGTGGGTACGCAAAATGTGCGGACGCAGGTCGTCGAGCCGGATGCGGTTGATGGCGGCGTAGCAGGTGTTGTTGTCAAAATGCCCGACGTCCAGTTGGGAAACTTTGCTCCAATCCGTTACGGTTGGCGGAGTAATGTTTGTCCAGTTCTTTCCGCCATCTTGAGTAATGTGCAGCAGGCCGTCATCCGAGCCGACCCAGATGGTGTTGGTGTCTTGCTGAGAAGGCGCTACCGCATAGATCACGCCCCGACGGCGCTTGGTCTTTTCGGCTTCGGAACTGTAAACGCCCACGCAGGACGGTACTTCCCAGGTTTCACGGGTCAAATCCGGGGAAATGACCTCCCAGGAATCTCCCCCGTTTTTTGTTTTAAACAGCACATTGCCAGCGAAATACAAGCAGTGCGGGTCCACGGGTGAGAACAACACGGGTGCGGTGCGAATGAACCGATACCTGCCGCTGCGCACGATTTCAGGACTGATGTTCTGGGATTGACCTGTGCTTTTGTCGTATTTTGAGATTTTGCCGCCGTAAATGATGTTCGGATCGAGGGGATCCGCCGCGACGTAGCCGTACTCCTCTGCGCCCACCGGATGCCACTCGCGAAAAGTAATTTGGCCGTCATTTCCCCTGCTTGAGATGCAGACGGAACCGCTTTCCTGTTGGCCGCTGTACACATTGTAAGGGAACGCATTGTCCGTGCTGACGTGGTAAAACTGGGCGGTGGGTTGGTTGTACCAACTGCTAAAAGTTTGTCCGCCGTTGACGGTAACAATTGCACCTTGGTCGCTGGCAATCAGGATGATATTCGGGTCGTTCGGGTTGATCCAAATGCGGTGGTAATCGTCGCCGCCGGGTGCTCCGCGGAAGGCTTGCCAGTTTTTGCCACCGTCCGTGCTTTTCCAGGTGACCACGTTGGCGGAGTACACAATATCTGGGTTTTTAGGATCGGCTTTTATTTCGGCAAAATCACTGCCACGGCCCCAGAGGCGCGGGTCGGGATTGCTGCGATACCAGCTTGCGCCAGCATCGTCAGAGCGGTAGATGCCGCTATATTTTTGGGCGTTTTCGGTGCCTTCGCCGCAATCTACGGTCGCGTACAAACGCGAGGGTAGCGATGGACAAATACAGAATCCGATTCGGCCCAAGCCTTGTTCGGGTGTAGGCAGGCCCTTGGTCAGTTGTTTCCAGGTGTCACCTCCGTCGCTTGATTTCCAAAGGCCGGAACCGGCTCCTTTCCATTCGCCGTTCTCCCAGGGAGCGAGGCGATTGGCCCAAAAATCGGCGTACACTATTTGAGGGTTTTTCGGATCAATGGTGACTTGGATGGCACCCGTATTTTCGTCAATGAACTTGACTTTTTCCCAGGTTTTGCCCCCGTTTTTGGTGCGGAACACGCCGCGTTCGGCATTGGCGCCGTATGGATGGCCCAGAACGGCGGCGAACACGCGGTCGGGATTGTTGGGGTCAATGGCGAGCCCGCCGATTTGAAGCCCTTCGCGGAGTCCCGTATTTATCCAGGTTTTTCCGCCATCTGCGGAACGGTACACGCCGTTGCCAACGCTTAAGTCGGGCCTCTGGAGGCCCTCGCCGCTGGCGACATAAATCACGTTCGGGTTGCTGGGCGCGACGGCGACATCGCCCACCGAGCCTGTGGGCTGATCGTCAAAAATGGGTGTCCAAACTCGCCCGTAATCGGTTGATTTCCAAACACCGCCGTTGTTCACGCCGATGTAAAACGTGCCGGGTTGCTGTGGCACACCCACTGCCCCGACCGTTCGCCCGCCCCGGTGCGGGCCGATGCAGCGCCATTGGAGGGCGTCAAAAATTTTGGGTGATTGGGCGTTTGTTTGGGAGAAAAGCAGCAGGAAAAGACTGCTAAAGAGGAGGGTTCTTGCGCGCATGGACTGGAGGAATTTTTGTCCGGCAAGGTCGGAAGAATTTTTTTTACTCCAGCTATCAGGGTAAGCCTCACCCATGCGTGTCCTAGAAGAAACTAAACAATTTTAAGACATGAAATTCAAATTATTGCTCTGCTGCTTTTTGATCGTAAGCTTCCAAATCGCAGCCCAACAACAACCATCTAACCAACAAGAACCAAGCAACCAAAAAGAACAAACCCTTTTCAGCAAATCCAAGCTTCGCGGCGGATGGGGAGGGGTTGACTTTTGCGGCTCCAAAGTAGGCAACCACACGGGTTACGGCACTGGTGGCAGCCTGGGTCTGGTGTTCGACAATCTATCGGTCGGACTGTATGGTACCGGTGAAGTGTACAATGGTTTCCAGCGGGAGAACAAGGATTACGCCTTCACGCTTGGCCATGGTGGCCTCATGGTCGGGTATGCTTATCCGACAAAAAAATCCTTGCACCTGATGGGTTCAGTAAAGCTGGGCGCCGGTGCGGTTGGCTTGGCCAGAAGGTACAACGACTGGAATTGGGGGGTAGACGAAAACGATTTTAATGATGCCATTTTGGTTGTTATGCCGGAAGTCGGGCTGGAGTTGAATCTTACGCACTGGATGCGGATATCGGCCACGGCGGGTTATCGCTTTGTGGATGGGTTTGAGGGCATTCCAGAATTGAGTAAAACGGATCTGAATGCCCCGGTGTTTGGGCTGAATTTTCGGTTTGGGTGGTTTGGACATAAAAAGTAGGTTTTAACCACAAAAGGCGCAAATATGAGTACGTCCCAGAGGGACGGAATCCCTGCCTACCGGCAGGCAGGTTGGTAGAAAACAGATGGAAATGCGGTTG
>JACMMM010000132.1 GCA_014379065.1 Saprospiraceae bacterium | reverse complement strand
GATAGCGCCTTTAGTATTAGAGCAAACCAACACTTTTACTATATTCGGACGAGAGATACTTCTCTCATCTGAATATCTCGATATTTTTGGCAATGAAGAGTACCCTGTCGTTGTCCTTAGGGTAGCAAAAAGCAAAGACCTTCTTGAAGTATGGAACGCTTTGCTATTGCAAACAGAGTCTTTTTTGATGAGTTGTGGGATTATTGATACTAAAGAATACTTTAATGAAATAATAAGTAACAATGATATTTTAAAATTCGATTTAGAAAATCTTTTTAATGAGATTGAAGACCCTCAATTATCAGAACTCTGGAAATCTTATAGGAACCTATTGAATTTATTGCCTACTGGAATTGAATTAGATGAAATCCCTAAGAAATATGGTGATTTAACTAATTTATTGTCAAACACGAAGGAGAATAATTCGCTGTATGGCATAGTAAAAGATGTATTTAGTTTTATGAGGATGCCAGATGATGAACAGTCAAAGTATTACAAGTCCTTACGGAATTCTGCAGTTGTAGACTTGGGAATTAATACAGATCATAAAAGTTGGGGGAATGCTTTTGATTATTTGAATGCCCTATTTGAAAAGAAAAAAATCGACAAACCTTTTCAAGAAATAATTGATAATGCTCTATACTCATCAAAGAAAAAAGAAGAAGTATCTAGATTTGAATATTTTATTAACACATATATATCTCTTGATGCGTTTGGTTATTACAGAGACAAGAAAATGTCTAACCTAATTGATGATGCGACTCATGCTTACTATGGCGCCTACTGCGATTTCTTTATTACAGAAGATGACAATACCTATAATAAGGCAAAATCTATTTACTCCAAATTCAATATTTCGACGAAAGTCTGTAAAGCCCATGAATTCATTCCAGTGTTTTACTCCAATGCCTATATTAATCCGCAAAGTAAAGGCCAAGAACTAATTGATGAAGTCATTTATTTATTGAGCACCACATTTCTATTAGAAGGGAGATTTGATGATGAGATGAATTATGTAAATATTTATAAGATAGAAAAACTGCTACTTGATTATTTTAATAGAATGCAAGTAAACCAATATGAAGATAGCAATTGCCTGTTTTTTTATAAAAACGGGAAAAACTATTCAAATTTCTATTTTTGGATTGAGGTTGAAAGTATAGTTTTGCGATTGTTTGAAAATTTGGGGATTGATTTGAATGAAAGAAGCGAATTGACCGAATTGGATAAAGATGAAATAAATAAAGGAGAATGGAAAGGAAGAGTTTGGGGCTCAGAAAAATTTAATATTATATTCTATGAACATAGTAAACCTTTTGATTGGACTCTAAAGATTGAAACTTTTAAGAATAAATAAAATTGCCACGAACAATGCACTACTTCTCATAGCCGACTAGCGCGGCCACGTAAGCAGTGCTAGCGTTCGCAGTCATTCCAAAAGAAAATTTGCTGCAATGCATTTTGAAATAATCGAAACAAAAAGACTAATACTCAAAGGGCTTTCTCCAAACGAGATGAGGTATATTTTTGAAAACTGTTCAAAAGATGAAATAAAAAGAATATTGGGCCACCGTTCGGAGGAAGACTATCAAAAAGAAGAAAGCAAATACAAAAATGGATATTCCAGTTACAATCGAAGTTTTAAACTATTTCTAATGACAGATAAGGCATCTAACGCTATTATTGGAAGGTGCGGACTTCACAATTGGAATGCTGAACACAGACGGGCAGAAATAGGCTATGTGATGGAAGATGAGCGTTATAAAAGAAAAGGGTTGATGACTGAAGCACTTGAAGCAATCATCGAATATGGGTTTAATAAAATGAATTTAAATAGAATGGAGGCACTTGTTGGCACCGAAAATGTTCCGTCTCTGAGGCTAATGGAAAAATTCAACTTTATAAAGGAAGGCTTATTGAGACAGCATTATTATGTCTCTGGCGAATTTGAGGATTCAGTCTTGTTTTCGAAGCTTTACCATGAGTACATTAATGAGAAGCATAAACAATAAATCTAAAACGCTATCCAATGTCTAACAGCGAAAACCCTACCCATACTACCCAAGAGAACAACACCATCCCGCCGCCGAAACAATTTGCCAAACGGAGCCAAATACTTTGGCTTGCATTTTATTTCGTGCTTACCGGCATCCTGTTACTGCAAAACGTGTACAGTTTTTGGCCGCCAACGGAAGAAATTGCAAAATACAAAACCTTGATGCTGGCGGAAAACACTGAAAAAATCAAAAGCCTTAGGGAGGACTTTAAAACAGCGGTCTCGGATAAGGATTCGCTACAAATTAAAGAGGCTATCGAACAGATTGAAAGCACACAAATTGGTCTGTTGGCATCCCAATCAGACACCAGCAAAAACCGGGAGATACGTGTCAGGGTGTTGTGCTATACCTCTACGCCGTATCCGGTGGACAAGGACCAATGCTACCTCTTGTTAGTATTGATCATGGGCGCGGTAGGCAGCTGGCTGCACGCTGTTTCCTCTTGTCTGGACTTTGTTGGAAACCGCAATTTCGTGGCCAGCTGGATCACCTGGTACCTGATGCGGCCAATCTTGGGCAGTATGATGGCGGTCGTTTTTTACGTCGTTATCCGGGCAGGGCTTTTTCCGCAGGGTGGCGGTGCGATTGACGCCATCAATCCGTTCAGTATTGCCGCACTGGCCGGTATGGTAGGGCTATTTACGCAACGCGCCAGCAAAAAACTGGGAGATGTATTCGACGCATTATTTCCCACGCTTCAAAAGGACAAAGATCCGCTGGAATCAAAACCTGAGACGATTACCCAGCTGATGCCTGCCCAGTTTGCCGTCGGCGCTACGAGCCTGAAAGTCCAGGTCAGCGGCAGCAATTTTACGTCAAAATCGAATGCATTTGTCAACGGCAAGCATCGAAATACCAATTTTATTGATAAGGGGAACCTCGAATTTATGCTGGATCCCGAAGACGTGGCAACTGCCGGAAATCTACAGGTCACTGTATATGATCCGGCTCTGGGCTTGGGTACGGGCGTAGGCGTAATGCTGCCGGTAGTACCCCCGGCCGGGTGAAATCAAAAATGACCGCTTTACTAAAAGTACATTAATAGTTTCGCCACAGCTCTCTATATCCGCTCTTGGCAAGTGCATATCGGTCTTTCAATCGGTCAGGGAAGCCCGATTGCACTTGTTCATAATTGTTAGCATTCACCTCCACCGCATCTGCAACACCCCCAGCATCGCCTCCTGAATAATATTCAGCGACATTTTAGACTGCCCTTTTTCCCGATCCTTGAACGTAATAGGCACGTCTTTCACTTTGAAACCCAATCGGTAAGCCGTATATTTCATCTCGATCTGGAAGGCGTAACCGATAAATTTGATTTTGCTCAAATCCATGGCTTCCAGCACTTTACGACGGTAGCAGATAAAGCCAGCGGTAGGGTCTGCCACGGGCATCCAGAGGATAAGGCTGGTGTAGAGCGAGGCGCCGCGAGAAAGGATAATACGGTCGAGCGGCCAATTGACCACGTGCCCACCCCGGCAATAACGCGAACCCACGGCCACGTCGGCCCCTTCGTCGCGGCATTTGGCGAGTAAACGCGGGAGATCGTCTGGGTTGTGTGAAAAGTCTGCGTCCATTTCAAAAAAGTATTCGTAATCGCGCTCTAGCCCCCATCGGAAGCCTGCGATATAGGCCGTGCCAAGGCCAAGTTTGCCGCTCCGTTCGAGCAGGTGTAGCCGACCAGCAAACTCGCTGGCCTGCAGGTCGCGCACGATCTGCCCTGTGCCGTCGGGAGAGCCGTCGTCCACGATGAGCACATGGTAATCATCGGATTGGGATAGTGCAGCCCGCACGATGGCCTCTACATTTTCTTTTTCGTTGTAGGTCGGGATGATGACTATGCTCGCCATTGGCGTGAAATGGTGATTGGTGGAATGGTGATTGGTGGAATGGTGATTGGTGGAATCGCTGTAGAATCCAATGTCCATAGTCCATCCGTCCAAAGTCTATTCGTTACATCGTTGCAGCCACTGCAAACGCTGCCATGGAGATGATGAGTCCGAACATGAAGATATTATAACAAGCACTGAGGTACTTATATTTTTTAGCAAGCACGATGCCGAGAAAATAGAGGTCGCGACTCATAGAACTGTAAAGAAATTCAGGATCGGTAAGCATTTCGTTCACGCCCCATTGGAAATCCTCAAGGGGCATGTTGTAAAAATTGCCAAAGAAAAGCAGGTTCGCCTTTCGCTGTTTGATGGCTTCCTTAGTCACGGTGCCCTCCGTAATTTTGGGTCGGGTGGCAAGCGTAGCAAATACCATAGAGCCAAGACAGGTCGCCGTAAGCAAAATAGTGGGGATTATTATTTTCAAAGATGCGCCCTCCTGAAGTTTGGGGAGAAGATTGGAAACGAGCAAGGTGATGACAATCGCATTAACCGATAGCATGAGGTTTGCTTTGCTGTCGGCCATGGCGCTGAGGTTGGTGTGGGTGCGGTAAGTGGTGCGGTACATGGTTTCCACACCCCGCCCGAAGCGCGCCGATTTTATCTCGTTTTCGCTTTCTTTGAGCACTTTCTTGAGGTCACCGGTCCTTTCTTTTTCTTCAAGGAGGCTTATCTCGTCCACTGTGGGGGCGAGGCTGGGGTTGAGCCTGCGTTTTTGTTTGAGTAGTTGCTGGATATGCTTGGCCTTGCGCTTGTTGAAAAGTTCTTGCGCCACCACGGTGTGGTATTCATGGGTAAGCATGAAATTGATTTCAAAATCCACCCAATCTTGGTCACTCATCACATTTTTGCGGTTAAGCACAAATTCTTGGCGCAAGCGACTTGTCCTGTCCCAATATATATCCATGCCAAGGTGGCTGAGGTCGGCATCACCAATGATCTGGCCAAGCAAGGATTCGGGCTTTTGTGGCACTTTAGTGGCGCGGATGCAAGTTTGCACCTCGTTGATTTGCTCGGCGGGAATTTTCCCTTCCAGAAACCGCGCGACGTTGGCACAACTGCGTTCTTCGTGCCCAACAGGCCCTTCGGCATAGCCAGTGTCGTGAAACCACGTGGCAAGCAGCACCGTGAGCATGTCGTCGGGATTGAGGCGAAAACCCTCGCCAATGGTCTTCGTGGCGGCGACCGTTTGGATGGTGTGCCCTAAATCGTGAAAAACGTATTCAGAGGAGATATTTTGCGCAAAATAATCGGTGATGTGCGCTTCCACCTCATTCAGCAATTGCTCAGCAGGAGTCATGTGTTGTAATTGTAGGCGGCAAAGGTAGAATAATGTGATTATGATTAATACTGTTGGCAACCTGTGGAAAAAACTTGGATAACTTCTCGCCCATTGTTCCACGCAGCGTTTCACGCCCGACTACCTTTGCCCCCGTTGTGCCAAAAGGTGCTACTTCAAACGCTCGAATTATCATGCTAAAAGACATGGGCAAAGTTATCACCATTGCCAACCAAAAAGGTGGCGTGGGCAAAACCACTACAGCCATCAACCTCGCCGCTTCGCTCGCCATATTGGAGAAAAAGGTGCTGCTCATTGATGCCGACCCGCAGGCAAACGCATCTTCCGGCGTTGGCCAGGCCGATACAACCGATTTCGTGAGCCTTTATGATTGCCTGGTGCATGGCGCCGACCCCAGAGAGGCCATTCTCCAAACCGAAACACCCAACCTCTACCTCCTGCCCTCAAACATTGACCTTGTGGGCGCAGAAATCGAACTCGTCAACAAGCCCAACCGCGAATATGTGCTGCGCGGCGTGGTCGGCGAACTCCGCAACGATTACGATTATATTTTCATTGACTGTCTGCCCTCGCTCGGCCTCATCACCGTGAATGCGCTGGTGGCTGCCGACACGGTACTCATCCCCGTGCAATGCGAAATGTTCTCCTTCGAAGGGCTGGCAAAACTGAAAAACACGATTGACCTCATCCGTCAGGGCTTCAACCCTAACCTACAAGTAGAGGGTCTCTTAATCTCGATGTACGACGGCCGCCTCCGCCTCGCCAATGCTATCGTGGAAGAGGTGCGCAACAGTGCGACGGACTATGTTTTTGAAACCATTATCCACCGCAACAGCCGCGTGGCCGAAGCACCTATGTCGCACACGCCCGTGGCGCTCTATGACGTTACGAGCAAAGGCGCCGTCAACTTTTTCAATCTGGCGGAGGAATTTTTAAGGAAGAACTGAACTAGGGGAGTT
>JACMMM010000131.1 GCA_014379065.1 Saprospiraceae bacterium | reverse complement strand
GATTTGCTCCAGTCCTGAGCCGTCGAGGTTTACCATGTACAGTTGGAAATCGTAGCCTCGTGTGGAGTGGTGATTGCTGCTGAAAATGATTTTTTTGCCCGACGGGTGGAAGAACGGCGCCCAGTTTGCCTTGCCAAGGTGTGTTATTTGTCGCAGGTCGGTGCCATCAGCGTTGCAAGTGAATATTTCCATGTTCGTAGGGGCCACGAGGTGTTTGGCAAGATAATCTCGGTATTCTTTGATTTCCTCAGCGGTTTTTGGACGGCTTGCGCGGAAAACGATTTTGGAACCATCTTGGCTAAAAAACGCGCCCCCATCGTAGCCGAGATCAAAAGTGATTTGCTTGAGGCTGCTGCCATCAAGATTCATGGTCCAGAGTTCGAGGTCGCCAGAGCGATCGCTGGTAAAAAGGATTTTATCCCCTTTTGGGCTGAGCACGGCTTCCGCATCATAGCCCGGCGAGTTGGTAAGTTGGCGGGTAATTTTGCCTTTGAGATCTGCAATGTAGATATCATAGGTCTCGAAGATAGGCCAAAGGTATTTGCCACCTGCCCGAAGGTCGCCCATGTGGGGGCAAGCTTCGCCCCCTTCGTGGGTACTGGCATATAGGATGTGCTTGCCATCAGGCATGAAGTAGGAACAGGTGGTGCGACCTTTTAGCGTGCTTATGGTCTTTGGGCGATAGGTGCTGTCGCCCGCTGCATCTTTGACTTTCATGGTAAAAATCTGGTCGCATTCGAGGCCCCATTTTTTGTTGTTGCTCTGGAACGTGAGCGATTTGCTGTTGGGGCTCCAGTAAGCTTCGGCGTTATCGCCTCCAAAGGTGAGCTGGCGGATGTTTTTCAGATGCTTTTCGGGAATGGGGGCAGCAGCGGCATTAGGGGTAGAAGGATGTTGCGCAAAAAGTTGCAGGAACAGAAAATGTAGGAGAAACAATAAGGAGATTCGGTGCATAACAATAATTGGAAAATTTTGGCCCAAGGTCGGGATAAGCTATCGAAACGGCGGTCAGGATTTGGTCAAGAACCGCGAACTTGCAGGCTTAATTATGAAACAGTCATTCTTCAAGCAATATCTTCCGATTGCCCTGGCACTCATCTTTGCTGTATTTATGACAGCCCGAACAATCGGAATGATTGGACTAACTAGCATTCCCACAGAAAGTATGATGCCCAATTATGCCGCTAACAGCACTATTTTTACTTATAATTGGGCAACTCCATCTCGAAACGATGTAGTGACTTATTACGACACTTCTATCGCAGTACCGAATATCAGGTTTGCAAAACGCGAACTTTCCCTTGGGCGTATCATTGCGTTTGGGGGCGAAAGGCTGGAGATTTCCCAAGGACGGGTTCTGATAAATGGGGAAGATTCCGACCATGCTTCAAACCTGCTTTATTTTTGGGAAATAAGCAAAAATGATTTTAGTGCCAATCAACCTCGCTTTAATGCTTTGCCGATTCCTCCCGTTGATTTTCTAGATTCAGTGTTGGTGGCAATGGAAGTTCCCAAAGCAATGGATATTCAACGGTTTGTGCCAATGCACCTGTTCGATATCCGGATTTTTGGGAAGGGTACGGACAATATTTGGGGAAATTCAGGGGCAAATTGGACTATGAATAATTTTGGTCCTATCACCATTCCCAAAGGTTGCTTATTCATTTTGGGCGATAACCGCCACAACACCGAAGACTCGCGCTACAGAGGCTTCGTGGCAGAAAATGACATTGTTGGTAAAGTTTTGAATTGACTATGAAACAACTACTTGTAAGCCTCCTTATAGGGAGCACAACCCTCCCTGCCCAAAGCATCCCGTTCATCAAAACAGCGCAACTTGAGCATTGGCTGAACACCGACTCGGACACCGTTTATGTGCTGAATTTTTGGGCTACTTGGTGTGGTCCTTGTGTGGCGGAGCTGCCTGCATTTGAAAAATTGAACGAAAAATATGCCCCACAAAAAGTCAAAGTTGTGCTCATCAGCACCGATTTCAAGCGGAACGTCGAATCGAAGGTTCAGCCATTTGTAAAACGGAAAAACTTGCGCAGCCAAGTGGTGTTTATGGACGAATCCAACCCCAATGTATGGGTCAATCTCGTCAGCCCGGAATGGTCGGGAGCCATCCCAGCCACCTTGATTATTCACAAACGAAAAAACGTACGGCTTTTCTTTGAAAAACAAATGACATTCAAGGAATTGGAAGCGAATTTGCGCTCGGTATTATGAGGTTTTTTGCCACTAATTGCACGAATTATCACGAATCGCGCTTTTTTATTCGTGACAATTCGTGCAATTAGTGGCAAAACCTTTTTCACAATTTTTCACCAACAAAATTTTAAGCAACATGAAAAAAATACTCACATCATTACCCGCCGTCATGAACATTTTGGCGAGTAAACCTGCCAAAATATTCATGGCGGCGGCTTCACTGCTCCTCACCACTGCTGTAGCGATGTCTTTCAGCCTTGAAAACACAGGCGGTGGCTACAAAATCGGCGACACCGCCCAAGATTTCAACCTCAAAAACGTGAACGGAAAAAACGTATCGCTCACAGGCATCAAAAATGCAAAGGGCTATATCGTCGTCTTCACCTGCAATCACTGCCCATACGCCAAAGCTTATGAGCAACGGATCATTGACCTCCACAAAAAATATGCTCCACTCGGATTCTCGGTGGTGGCTATCAGCTCCAATGACAAAGATCTAGTGCCCGACGACAGTTTTGACAACATGAAGAAGTTGGCAAAAAAGAAAAAATACCCCTTCCCATATCTTTATGACGAAACGCAAGCAGTTGCAAAAAACTACGGTGCTACGCGTACCCCACATGTGTATGTACTTGACAAAGACCGGGTAGTCCGCTATATCGGTGCCATTGACGACAATTCGGAAGAGCCCAGTCTCGCAAAAGAAAAATATGTAGAAAGCGCGGTAGATGCCTTACTGAAAGGCCAGGAAGTGGCCGTGAAAGAGACAAAAGCCATCGGCTGCGGTATCAAGTGGAAGAAATCGTAAATAATTTAAGGGTGATTTGGTGATGGGGGGATTTGGTTATTTGGGGTTCCAAAGCTTGGCTTTCATCCCTGCCTTCAAGGAAAACAGGAATACCAAGCTTTGGAACCCCGAATAACCAAATCCCCCCATCACCAAATCCCCATACACCCAATATGAATTTACTTCATTGGCTCTTCCCATTTGGCACCGTCAGCGCGGACGAAGGCAGGTTTACCACCCTACGAGCGGAGGCAATATTAAAGACTACCCATAAATTGGAACAGCGAATAGCAGAGCGTTTCCCAGATTCCGGGCTATTGGGTGTGTGCAAAGAATTTCATCAACTGGCCATTCGATCACAGGAGTTGGCCCATCGGCTACAGCGCCCTATTTGGCCCGTCCGTATGGCAGCGATCATGGCGGCAACGTTTTTGATTGGGATTGTAATTTGGGCGTTTAGTCAATTGGTACAGCATTTCCATTTTGATAAAAGTGGCATTTTTAGTCTTTTGCAGACTACCGAATCAGCTATCAATGAATTGATTTTCTTGGGTTTAGCGCTTTTTTCGCTGCTCGGTTTAGAGATGCGTCTCAAACGCCATTCTGCCCTGAAAGCCCTCCACCGCCTGCGCAGTATTGCTCATGTAGTGGACATGCACCAGTTGACCAAAGACCCCGCCTTCTTGCTTTCCAAGCATAAAATCGCCGCAACTGAGTCTTCACCGCAACGCACGCTCACGCGTCAGGAGATCATGCGCTACTTGGATTACTGTTCCGAAATGCTCGCACTCAACGCAAAAATCGCGGCCCTCTTTGCCCAAAACACAGATGATTCAGTGATCCTCAGCGGCGTGAATGACCTCGAATTGCTCGTTCAAGGGCTTTCTGCTAAAATTTGGCAAAAAATCATGATACTGGACCTTTCGGCTGAGTAAACGGTAGGTTTTGGAAATGAAGCAATTACGCTAAGCTAGTTGTTAAAAAAGGTAAAGTGTTTGGAAATGACCTCTGGAGTGTTGTTTGTTTGCCCTCCATTCAATCTTCAAAAAGCCGATCCGGCAAAAAAATGAAAACCCAAATGATATGCTTTTGCAAGGTAAATGACAATTTTTGTTGCACAAAAAGCAAGGGTTCCCCCTCATTTACCTACGAAAAGTTTAAATTTTTTGCAAAAAAGTTTTGAGAGAAGAAAGGCTTAGTTACATTTGTGCGCCTTATCCCAACACTATGAGCCGATTGACCGACTCACCGAACCGGGAAAATCAGCGGCAGACGATAGCCTTCGCCTTCAAAGTATTTTAATCTCACCGCTTTCGTCCGCCGGAAAGATTCGCAAACCAGAGGCACAGAATCGAGACTGATTTCCTCGGCAAACAACAACAAAATGGGCAGGAAAGAGAAATTTGTTTACAACATTCACACCCTTACCTACGAAAAAGTAGTTGTCCCCTTAAAAACCCGCATCTGGAAAGCGTTCGGATTCTTTTCCGTCGTTCTCATCACTTCCCTTGCGATGCTTGCAGTTTTCTACACCATATTTCCTTCCCCACGTGAAGGAGATTTGATGCGCGAAATCAGCCAAATGGAATCCAAATACAAGCAAATGAGTGCACAAGTGGATGTAATGTCCAAAGTGCTCGGCAATGTCCAAGAACGCGATGCCAGCGTTCACCGTACCGTTTTCGGTATGGATCCAATAGACCAAGACGTATGGAACTCAGGGGTGGGTGGCCACGAGGCGCACCCTGAACTTGCTGCCTTCGAATTTGGCGGCAACGCCGTAGGAGAGGCCCTCGAAAAGATTGACATCCTCAGCCGTCAATTGGCGCTCCAGAGCAAATCGCTCGATACCATCCAAAATCTGGCTCGCAACCAGGAAAAAATGTTGGCTTCTTTGCCGAGCATCAAGCCTGTGCGCGAAGACAAATTGCAGAAAAGCATTGGTACGCTCTCCGGCTTTGGCTACCGCATTCACCCGGTGTACAAATTCAGAAAATTCCACGCGGGCCTTGACTTCCCTGCCCGCGTCGGCACCAACATTCAGGCCCCCGGCGACGGCGTGGTCGTAGAAACTGGCTGGCACCAGGGCTACGGCAACTGCGTTAAAATCAGCCACGGCTTTGGCTACGAGACCTTGTATGGCCACATGAGCAAAATCACGGTGCGCCAAGGAGAGCACATCAAAAAAGGCCACAAAATCGGCGAAGTGGGCGACACGGGTCTTTCCACTGCCCCGCACCTTCACTACGAGGTACACTACAAAGGCAACCCGATCAATCCGATCAATTTCTGCATGGACAAACTGACGCCGCAAGAATATCAGCAAATGGTGGCGGCGGCCAACGTTGCCAACCAGTCACTCGATTAAACCGTTCTACCTTATATTTCGTCGTTCAAATAGAAACGATAAACAGCAGTATTGAGAGCGGCCCGCAATTGCGGGCCGCTCTTTTTTTATGAGACCTCGAAGGTTTTCGAAAACCTCCGAGGTCTCATAAAAAAAGCCCGCAAGCCTGAGCGGCG
>JACMMM010000012.1 GCA_014379065.1 Saprospiraceae bacterium | reverse complement strand
GGCAAATACTCGGGCAAAGCGCACTTGATGCGGACGGGTTCCGACAGAATGACAACTCTTGGTTACTCGGGTTGGCAAGCAAAGACCGGAACAAACAATTGATAATCAACCATTAACCAGTCAACGAATCCACCAATCACCAATCCACCAATCACCAATCACCAATCTACCAATCACCGACCAACACTACCGCCCATGCTCACACGTGCACTTATCATCGAAGACGAGCCAGAAGGCTTGGAGAACCTAAAAAACCTGCTCCGTATGTGTTGTCCCGACGTCGAAGTCGTGGCGGAGGGCGGTTCCAATGCCGACCTTCTCCGCTTGGCCGACGATCGCAACAACCGCTTCGATGTGGCTTTCCTGGACATCAGTCTGCCCGACGGACTCGTTTTCCAAGCGCTCCAACAACTCGAAGAATTGCCTTTTGACATCATTTTTGTCACGGCCTTCGACAAATATGCCATCCGGGCTTTTGAATTCGCGGCCATTGACTATGTCACAAAACCCATTGAACGCGAGGAACTTATCCGTGCCGTGAGTCGGATAAAACCCCGGAATACAGAAACAAAGGCGCGTTTGGAAGTGCTGCAACAAACCTACAACCCCAACGCGCCCAATGCCTTCAACAAGATCGGCATTTCTGCTATGGACGGTGTTCATTTCGTGCGCCTCTCCGACATAACACGGCTCGAAGCGGAAAATAACTACACGCATTTCCTGCTCAATGGTGGAAATAAAATTACGGCCAGCCGCACCATTAAAGCTTACGAGGATGCGCTTACCAGCTTCAATTTTGTGCGCGTACACAAGAAGCACATCGTGAACATGAATTTTATGAAGACCTACATCAAAGGCGAGGGCGGCTACCTCATCATGGAAAACGGCGACAGCATCGAAGTGTCGCGCCGTCAAAAAGTGAACCTGATGGATGCGCTAAAACGCACGCATGGGGAGACTTGGAAATAACCCTCCTACGCTTTTACTCGCTTTAGCCTTGGCGGTGGCGAGAGGCTTCCCTGCCCCCCAAGGCTCGGCAGACGGGGGCGGGTAAAAATGTAGTCAATGTGGGAGTTGGCCACACTTCTCCCCAATCGAACCAATCTAATCAATCGAACCAATCGAATCAATCAGACAATGGGCTTTTTTGACAAATTTTTTAACAAAGAAAAAAAAGCGGACCTTGACAAAGGGCTCGAAAAGACGAAAGAAGGGCTGTTCGGCAAATTGGGCAGAGCCATCGCTGGGAAAAGCACGGTGGACGTGGAGGTGCTCGACGAAGTGGAAAACATCCTGATTTCCAGCGACGTTGGGCTCGAAACAACGGTAAAAATCATTAAACGTATCGAAGCCCGCGTAAACCGCGACAAGTATTTAGACACAGCAGAACTCAATGAAATCCTTCGCGACGAGATCGTTGACCTGTTGGCAGAGAACAACACCGAGGATCTGGAAGATTTTGACATTCCGGAAGGCAAAAAGCCTTACGTCCTGCTCGTCATTGGCGTAAACGGTGTAGGCAAAACAACCACCATAGGCAAATTGGCCTGGCAGTTTAAACAGCGCGGTCACAAGGTCGTGCTAGGTGCCGCCGACACTTTCCGAGCCGCCGCTGTGGCCCAACTAAAAATCTGGGCCGACCGTGTGGGCTGCGATTTCTACTCCAAAGGAATGAACGCCGACCCGGCTGCAGTAGCCTTCGAGACCACTCAATATGCGCTTGAAAACAACTGCGATGTAGCCATCATAGACACCGCCGGGCGCTTGCAC
Source organism: Saprospiraceae bacterium (assembly GCA_014379065.1). Taxonomy (GTDB): domain Bacteria; phylum Bacteroidota; class Bacteroidia; order Chitinophagales; family Saprospiraceae; genus M3007. Next base: position 5,227 of record JACMMM010000012.1, on the reverse strand, counting down.
AACAAGAGCCATCTCATGTTGGAATTGGGGAAAATACACCGCAGCATGGAGAAAAAACTGCCTGGCGCCCCACACGACGTGCTGTTGGTATTGGACGCAAGCACAGGTCAGAACGCTCAAGAACAAGCCAAACAATTCACCGAAGTAGCCCCGATCACCTGTCTGGCACTCACCAAACTCGACGGCACTGCCAAAGGTGGCGTGGCCATCAGCATCAGCGACCAGTTCAAAATCCCCATCCGATACATCGGTGTGGGCGAGAGCATTGATAAACTGCAGATTTTCAACAAACGCGCCTTCGTGGAGTCCATCTTCGGAGGGAAGCAAGTAGGATGAAAAATAGTGATAAGTGTTTAGTGGTAAGTGTTGCCGGAAACACTTACCACTAAACACTTACCACTTAATCACAGCACTATGATACAAGTCCTGCACATTTCCGCCGAGTGTTACCCTGCTGCTAAAACGGGTGGCTTGGGCGATGTAGTCGGCTCCCTGCCTAAGTACATGACCCAAGCTGGTGTGCTTTCGGCAGCGGTCATACCCAAGTATTCCCTCAAATGGATTCATGGGCGCGAGTGGATCACCGTGTACAGCGGGGCGATTCGCTCCGACTGGCGAACCATTCATTTTTCTGTGCAGCAAGAAAAGAGCAATGCGCTCGGCTTCCCGTTTTTTGTGGTGGACATTCCCGGGCTGTACGACCGCCCGGGCATTTACAACGATCCCAATGGCTGGGCTTACGGCGATGAAACAGAGCGCTACCTCGTGTTCCAACAAGCGGTACTACAATGGGTCATTTCTTTTCCCGAGCACGAGCGACCACGGGTGCTACATTGCCACGATCACCACACGGGGCTTATCCCCTTTATGACCAAATACTCCCCTGACTTCCGGGCATTGGCAGAAACACCTACGGTTTTTACTATCCACAATGGCCAATATCAAGGCGCGTTTAGTTGGAAAAACCACAACATTTTGCCCTATTACGATGCTTGGGCACGGAGCTATCTTGATTGGAAAGGCGCGGTGAACCCTATGGCATCGGCTATCAAATGCGCCTGGGCTGTCACAACGGTTTCGGAAAGTTACCTCTATGAACTCCACGAAAACAGCCTCGGCCTGGAGCCGCTTTTCCGACTGGAGTGGCAAAAGCAATGGGGCATCATTAATGGTATTGATGCACAAGTGTGGGACCCAAGCACCGATGCAGCCCTACAATTTCGGCTGGAAACGGACAGTCAACGGTCAACGGTCAACGGTCAACAGTCAACGGTCAACAGTCAACAGTCGTTTGACATTCAAGGCTTTAAACAAAAAAACAAGCGGGTTCTCTGCGAGTGGTTTGGCTTGCCGGAACATTTGCCCATGGTGAGTTTTATCGGTCGTATGGTGGGCGAAAAAGGTTCCGACCTGCTGCCGGATGCATACCGCACGTATATCCACGCAGGGGGATCCGCAAGCTTCCTCGTGCTGGGCACGGGCGAAACGTGGACGCAAAATGAGTTCCGCGCTATGTCGCACCAATATCCGGGTCGGGTGAATGCAGTGATTGATTACAACGAAGCACTTGCACATCAAATCTATGCAGGCTCCGATTTCCTCATCATGCCTTCACGGGTCGAACCTTGCGGCTTGAACCAGATGTACGCCATGCGCTACGGCACCATCCCGATTGTGCGCTCGATTGGTGGCTTGAAGGACACGGTTCCAGACATCGCAGAGCCAGATGGTGCCGGTCGGGGCATTCGATTCGACCAACCCACACTCAGCGACATTGGCCATGCCATTCACCGCGGTGCCGCCATGTGGCACAATGAACCCGGCATCGTAGCCATGTTGCGCCAGCGCATTATGGACGTAGATTTTTCTTGGGAGAATACGGTGGGCAGGTATTTTAGTGTTTATCAGCAGATTGGGGGAAGGGTAGAGGTAGTGAGGCAGGAGCAGTTGGCAAAGGCAGTTTCATCCGCCGAAGTTTCAACGAAGGCCAGAGGCAGTGAGCCCGTGGCTAAGAAGAAAGGGCGTGGGAAGAAGTGACACTTTTTCAAAAAGTGTCACTTCTCAAAAAAGTGCTTGCCTATCATGTCTCGTGAATTTCAAAGTATTGAAGGAGAATGGTAGCGATTTTGGATTCCAACATGGTAAAAAACAAGCTCCAATAGAAAAGGATTATGGCAGCAAAAGACAAATTCCACGAAGTGCTCAAAAATGCCCTCGTAAAGGATGGTTGGACGGTAACAGATGACCCATACGTTCTAAAAATTGGAGGCAAAAAGCAGGAGATTGATTTTGGCGCCGAAAAAATAATTGCAGCAGAAAAGGATGGTAAGAAGATAGCTGTAGAACTGAAGAGTTTTCTGAGCGATTCCCCGTTCAATGATTTTTACGAGGCATTGGGACAATACATTAGTTATGAAATCGGGTTGTCATTGCAAGAGCCAGAGCGCATACCATTTTTGGCCATCAACCAAATGACAGCCCACAGGCTTGAGAAATATGAGGCCATTCAGATAGCATTTGAAAGGCAACACGTTCGGCTCCTTATCTTTGATGTTGAAACTGAAACTATTGTGTCATGGCAACAATAAAAGAGAAAATCAAGAACTACCAGCAACTGCTCATCGGGCTTCTTGAAGATTATGCACGAGAGCATTCTGGCAACCCAGAAATGGAAGACCAAATCCTTGCGGACACCGACCGCAACCACTTTCAGCTGATCCGTATTGGCTGGGACAAGGACGACCGGATTGAAAATATCTTGCTTCACTTCGACATCAAGCCGGACGGTAAAATCTGGATACAGTCCAATTGGACGGAAACACGTGTTGCAGAGGAGCTCCTGCGCAGGGGCGTTTCAAAATCAGACATTGTATTGGGTATGCAACCGCCTACTTATAGGCAGTATACGGAGTATGCGGCAGCATGAGAAGGGGTAGTAACGCTCCCCCCGTTTATTGCAGGCAAAGACGCTAATAATGGCAGAAGTTAATTTCTGGCATTTAAATCCTGTTCCTTGTGGCGCGGATGCCATCAATGGTAATGAAAGATGACCTTGTTGTTATTTAGCAGATCAAACGGCTTTTTGAAGCAAAAACCTTCCAACAAAAAATAATTTGACAAACACGCGCAGTGCTGTACGTTTGCTCTTAATCAATCAGAAAAAACAACACCTGCCATGATAAAAATGATCTGCCTCATTCTCGGCGGGGGCGCCGGGAGCCGCCTTTACCCCCTCACCGAAAAACGCTCCAAGCCTGCCGTGCCCATCGGTGGCAAATACCGCTTGATTGACATTCCCATTTCCAACTGCATCAATTCAGGGGTAAAGCGGATGTTCGTGCTCACGCAGTACAACTCGGCCTCGCTCAATGCCCACATCAAGAACGCCTACAACTTTGACCATTTCACCCAGGGGTTTGTAGACATCCTTGCTGCTGAACAGACGCCCGGCAATTCAGGCTGGTTTCAAGGCACTTCAGATGCTGTGCGCCAGAGCCGTAAGCACTACGAGCGCCACGAATTCGACTACATCCTCATCCTCTCCGGCGACCAACTCTATCAGATGGATTTTGAGGCCATGGTGAAGCACCACATTGAAAAAAAGGCCGATGTCACCATCGCTTGCATACCCGTAGACGCAAGGGATGCCACCGGATTTGGCATTATGAAAGTGAACAACGATGGCTACATCCCGCGCTTTATCGAGAAGCCTGATGCCGACCTGCTGCCGGATTGGGCCAGCGAAGTAAGCCCACTCAACAAGAAGCGCGGCCGCAATTACCTCGCGTCCATGGGTATTTACATTTTCAACCGGAAAGCCATGGCGGATTTGTTCGATAACTATCCCGATGCCACCGATTTTGGCAAAGAGATCATCCCCACCGCGATTGCTGAAGGCCGCAAAGTAGCCGCCTACCAATACGAGGGATATTGGACCGACATTGGTACGATCCGATCCTTTTTCGAGGCCAACATCGAGCTCACCGACCATATTCCGCCCTTCAATCTTTTTGATTCTCAGAAAGTTATCTACACCCGTGGCCGGATGTTGCCACCCGCCAAATTCTACGGCGGCACCCAACTCAACCGCGCCCTTATTGCCGAAGGCTCCATCATACACGCTCGTGTCATTGAAGGCTCTATCATCGGCCTGCGCTCTCGCATTGGCGAAAACACCGTCATAAAAGACTCCATCGTGATGGGCAACGATGTGTACCAAACCTTGCAGGAAATCGCTACGCAACAAGAAGACATCCCGCTTGGCGTAGGCCACTATTGCCACATCGAGCATGCCATCCTCGACAAAGATTGCCGTATCGGCAACAACGTCGTGATCAAAGGCGGAGACCACTTGCCTGACACCGATGCCGACGAATATGTCGTCCGCGATGGCGTAGTAGTGATCAAAAAAGGGGCTATGATACCCGAAGGCGCAAGGATCATGTAGTATTTTTAGTGGTAAGTGTTGAGTGATAAGTGATAACTACCACATCACTAAACACTTATCACTTACCACTTAGCAATGGAATCTCCCAAACGTATACTCGGCATAGACCCTGGCACCAACGTGCTGGGGTTTGCAATTATTGATGCCGACAAAAAAGCGGTGAAAGTCATCGAAATTGGAGTGGTGACCTTTGCGCACATCTCAAGCGACGACCATACGGTGAAACTGCGCTACATCTTCGAACAAGTACAAGACATCATTCGCCAGTACCTGCCCACAGAAATGGCCATTGAGGCACCTTTTTTTGGAAAAAACGTGCAGTCCATGCTCAAGTTGGGCAGAGCACAAGGGGTAGCCATTGCTGCAGGCATGGTCAATCATCTTGTTATCACGGAATACATGCCCAAAAAAATCAAAAGTGCCGTTACAGGCAATGGCAACGCATCCAAAGAACAAGTGGCAGGAATGCTGGAGAACATCTTGCACATGAAATTTTCCGAAAAATATTTCGACGCCACCGACGCACTCGCCACGGCCCTTTGCCATTGGTATCAATCAAGCAGTCCGGGCTTGGCCGGAAAAAAATCCTATACCGGCTGGAAAGGATTTTTGAAGGACAATCCAAAGCGGGGGAAGTGACTTTGGATATTGTTCTACTTTAGTACTTTAGCCGCGTAGCGGCCTAACGTCGGTAGTAATCGCATTCAAGCATCGATTCGGAGGTGCAGAGCACCGGAACTTTTCGCCAAATGTTCCGGTGCTCTGCACCTTATCAGTTGC
>JACMMM010000130.1 GCA_014379065.1 Saprospiraceae bacterium | reverse complement strand
TGCATTGCCAAGCGTGTTCAAGCCCTCCGTTTTTTGAATACCGAATCGTTCGTAATCCGCCTTCGATTCCAGGGTGACGAGGCTGGTGATGGGTGTGACCACATTTGCTTGTTCGGCAAGGCGGGCAAGATGGCCAGGTTCGTCAGAGGCCCTGCCGCGCAGTTCGCGCAATACCGTGTTGTAGGCAAAAAGACGGAATAAATGATCGGGTGCAGAACCATTCAACACGGTATCTTTTTGCGTAAGGAGCAACCCCGCCTCGGGCAGCGCCACCCGGTTTGGGCCTTCCGGATTTTTGGCATAAGTGTTTGATTGTAAATACTTTTTCAAGGTTTCAAGATCGCCGGAAATGCAGAAAACATCGCGTCGTTCGCGCAAGGCACGGAGATAGGCCGACATCTCCTTTTCCGTGCTGAGGTGAAACACCCGAAGACTGGCCGTGCCATTCATTTCTTTCAGACTGTCGCCAAAAATCGAGCCTGCCAATTCTGAGGGCAAAGGCGTCGGCGCTGCACTTTTTGTGATAACCAAGGCGGTTTCGGGCGCGGCTATTTTGTGATATGGGAACAGCGTAAAACGCAGGTCTCGTACTTGACGAAACAATTGTGTAGCGTTTTCCGCTGTCACATTTTGGAAACCGCTATTGACAGGAATCTTTATCAAATGACCCTGCGCGAGTGCGCGAATTTGTTCAAACTCACTTTCCGTCCAAGCACCATTCAAGTCTAGGTAAATGACGGAGGGATTAAACGATTCAGTTTGCAAACCCCAAGACTGAGCGACGTAGGTTTTTCCATCAAAAGAAAAAACGCTGCGGGCCATCGGCGGCGCGTTGCAAACGACCGTCCATGCGTGGCGATATGCCCCCTCAAACGTGAGCGATGTGCGCCCGCCCTCGTGCTTATTTTTGAAAAAGATAGGGGAATCTGCAAAAACCACTCCCTCCTTCGCCCCTGCCCGCCCCTGCCCGCCAGGTCTCGGCAGGCGGGAGGGCTCGGCAGGCGGGGAGGCTTCGGCGGGCAAGGCAAAATAAACCGAATCGCGTTCAGTAGCCAGCAAGGCTGAAGGCCCGTCGAAGGAAACATTTTCGTACACAAGCGTTTGGTTTTCAAGACGCAAAGGTGCTGTCACGCCAATTTTGAAGCTGCGCGGCATCTCCCGAGTGACCGGAAAAACGCGCACCCTTGCCTGATTGCCTTCCTGCCAAAAAACCACCGCCGGGTCGCGCCGTTCGCGCCCGACGATGGTCGTGTAGGCTTCTTTGGCTTTTGATTTTGTGGTGAGGATACCCGGTTCTTCCACGCCGTTTATCCAAAGCGAGAGCGAGGTAATAGCGCCACCGCTGGGCAAGAAAAACGTATAAAGGGCTTCTTGAGTGGAAGTGCGACCCGAGTTGCCAATGTTTGACTGCGCCACAGTCAACACTTTTTCGGTATAGGAAAGCCGGTGCCCGGGGTCGAGCATAACGGTAGATTTTACGTTGGTGGTCAGCAGGTCATCGCCGCTCCAGAGTCGTTCTTCCATTACGTTTCGGGCATTGTATTGTGCGGCGTAGATTTTCCGGCATTCTGTTTCATCCAGCTCAGGCCGAGGTGAAACGGCTGCGGCGATTTGCATCATGGGGTCGTTCTCTTTCCCACCAAAAGCGGGCGAGAGAAAGCCGCCAAATGGCCCGGATTGGGTAGGCATATTGCCCTCGGCCACGGCTTTGAGCAGGTAGCCATTGAGCCAGTTTTTCTCCAGTTTTTGGCTGACGGTTACCCAGCCCGGGAGTTCCGTTGATTCATTGTGCTTATATCCTGCATTGATTGTCATGCGGTTGCTCACTTGATACCATGCTGCGGAGAACACCAACACCACGGTCGCGGGGATGGCTATTCCCGTAAACACCGCCATGCGCCCCCAACGCTCCTCAAGTGCAGCGTTCCTCAAAATCAGGAAAAGATACACGCAGAGTACCAAAGGAACCCATGCATGGAGCGGGAGACCAAAGAACCATACCACGATCATTCCAAAAAGCGAAATGGGTGCCAACGCGAGGGCGTAGTAAACAAACAATACAAGCGAAGCACTCAGCACCGCCCATAGCACCAATCGGGCTGCCGGGGACATCCAGTCTTTCCAGGCGTAAGCCACACAAGCCGCGCCAGAAATCCCCAGATACCAGGATAGCCAGTCGGCGCTGGGCCGAAAAACTTCCACTTCCCGGTTGAGTGCGAAACAACTGATTAGCCAAAGCATGAGCAACAGTAAGGTGGTAGGATACTCCTCACGCTGCGAACCAAAAGCCCACCAGCGCAGGCGTTGGTTGAACCAAAGCGTGATCGTGTAGGCCCACACCAGCACAAAGTGCAACATGAACGAGCCAAAAAAATTACCTCTAAAACCGTCGCTGGATGATAAACTGAATGCGCCTATCGAAAGCGCAAGCAATGCCAGACCAATGATATAGACATTGTCTTTCAATGGATTGTATCGTTCGGGGTGAGTCCCGGGTTGAGCAGACTGGTCGAGGAGTTCAGGTGAGAAAGAGGGTGCGTTTGTCATTTTAAAAATTACTTTGAGTTGCAAAGTTATTTTTAAAAAGCAATACGGCGCAAGGGGGCCTGCGGGATTTTTTGAAAATAGTTGGTGAAGAACGCAAATGCGATGCTCAAGTCAGGCGTGAAAGCCGTTGCGTTATGATATTCAGGTATTCATTTTTTAAGTCTTCTGCGAGGAAGGAGCGTCCAAGCAGGTCGAACCAATGGGGTTTGGTCGCTTCAAATTTTTGCAAAATATCCATCACTACTGTACTAGGAAGCCCCAGTTTTTCCATCCCCAAGTATTCAACCAGTTCTCGGCGTCGAAGTCCATGGCGTTTCCCAGCGACCATCAGGGCGAGTTCGTCTTCTGTTTTGCCGAGCACAAGGGTTGTGTTTAGCAGGTCGTATGCTGGCGACAATTCGACACGGCCATTTCGTGTAATGAGCGAAAAGTTTTTCAAGTGCATATCCTCATTGCCAGTCAGGAAACAGAACAGGATCAGGCGGAAGAACTTCAGTTTCTCCAAGGCGGGAAATGTGCAGTACAATTCGATAAGCCGGATCATTTTCTCCGTGGTGTAATCATATTTTGTTTCGCGACTCATCCCGGCCAATTGAGCGAAGTCTTCGACCGCTAGCTTTTGGCGTTTGGGGATGCGGTCGAAGCGGCGAATCACGTAACTCAAGCTTCCGTCTTTGCACCAGATTAGACCATGCCACGGCGTTTCAATTCCACATAACGCAGCCATGTGCATGGTTAAATCTTCATTTTCTGGAACACACCTGTACAGGTCGCTTTGAGGCTTGATGATGAATTGGCCTCCTGTATCTGTCAATTCGAAGATGGATTTTCCGGCATTTAGGGTCGCGCTCAGTTTGGGTTGCACACCTTGGATGGACATCCGGCGCATCCGACCTGAGGCTTCGGCACGTTGCTCTTGCGCAGAATAGGGTAAATCTTCGAGTCGCGTCAGGCTTCGGTGGAGTTGTCGAAGTCCATTTGGACTGTATTTCGCATCACCGCAAAGCTGGTATATAAGCGGGCACCTATTCATTGGGTAACACGGTAATGGCGCCGACCAAATCGCCCCCAGTCGCCATCAATTGGCTGAAGAGGTCATTGCGCTCGATTTTTAAATCACGGAGTAGGCTTTCGAGCATGATGCCCTCTGGCAACACGCCTTCAAAAAAAGGTGGAAAACCCTCAAAACTAAAAGAGCCTCCAGAGACAGGCATTGTGAGCGAAACAGGGGCGCCGTCATACCCCGCAGCATACTCAAAACGGTACGAACGTATCGGCTCAAGCTCTATAAGTTGGCCGGCAAATACATTGTGGGCAAAGACGCGGGCGGTTCTCATGATTACTTCGATGCAGTTTGTTCAAATTCAAAAACCGCCATAAGCGGGCTTGAAAACTGAAGTTTAATATTCAGTACATTGAGCACCTTCATGAAAGTATCCAACTGGACACTTGACTTACCGTGCTCAATATCATATAGGACTGTTTTGCCCACTCCGGCCAAACGTGCGCAGGCCTCTCGCGACATGCCACTCTTTTTGCGGTGGAACAAGACTATTTGTGCAAATTGTTGAGCATTCATTTTTACTGCTTTGGCAGCAAATTTAGGTGTTTTTCTTGAAATAAAGTTTCTTTCAATTTATTTTTGGCAAAAAATACCGCCACAGCGGTAAAAAAAACAAATTATTCTAAAGAGCGATAATCATAAAAAACGCCACACCCTTTCATTTTCCCAGATTTGTACACCTGTAGATACTGGTTTTCACAAGTGATCAAATGAGTTCCCGAAGGGCCATCGAAGCCGTTGTAGACAGCAGCCGCGGGCAGGTGTACCGTGCGAGGTGCAGGAGCAAGCTGTAGTATGCAGAACCGGTTTGTACCGATACGCGCTTTGAGCAACATGCGATTCGCGTTTTTTTCCCAAGCCAGTCTCAGCTCCGAATCCTTTCCCAGAGCAAGCCCATCGAAGGCCCCTGCCATGCGCCGTAGCATGAGCACGGAGGGTAAGCCAAGTGCCATCGGGTCGGCAGGACAGTTGGAATCGGCACTTTGCAGTATCGCATGGTCGGGGCCATTTTTCAAAACATCCAAATTGTAGCGGGCGAGCGCGGCGATTTCGGGAGTTGTAGCATTCGTCACTTGAGTCAAGAGATTTTCTGCCTCAAGTGCGTCACCAGCACGAGCGGCTGCAAGCGCAGAAATGAGTTTAAAGCGTTCTGACTCAGGTTGCAACATTTTTCTGGTTTGGAAAAAACGCCCCATATCCCGCTGAATATCAAGCACATCGCCAGAGATAACGTTAACACACCAAGCGTTTGTCTGAGCCGAAAAATAACCGGGCGCAAGCCTTATGGCCTCGGCAAATGCTAATCTCGAACGCTGTAAAAGTGCTTGGCGCTGACGCATTTGTTGTTCCGTCGGGGCTGGCCCGCGCGGTCGGCTGAGGCGGAGTTGCCAATCTAACTCGAAGGGATAGGCAAAACCATCCTCGCCCGGCAGTCGCAAGGCTTCAAGGACGCAGGCGATGCCGTAATTGTTCCAGATTTCGGGACTTTTATAAACCTGAAGCACATGGTCATAACAGATCGCGGCCATGTCACTCTGTCCGATGGCAAGCAGGTAATTGGCTGCGTCGAACACTTGAATCAGCGTATCCACCAAGCCCTGCACTTCAAAAGCTGTTCGGCGGCGCTCTGCTTCTGAAGGGTAGGCGGCGGATTGGTTTTGCTTGGGATAAGCGGCATAGAGTTTTTGAATCAACGTCGGCACGATGGGCACGATCCGGTAGCCCGCCAAATGCGCCATGAACGCGCCCCGCACATCGGCGGATTTTTCCCGTTCTACGGAACTACCTGTCTGTCGGTTGTAAGCCCAAAAATTGCTGCGAAAAGCACTTCCTTTTTGCTCCACATCAAACGCATGGGACAACTCATGGCTGAGCACGATTGCCAAGGCATTGAGCGAGTCCGCGCCAAAGGATCGGCACACCTCGTATGTTTGTCTCTCCACTTCTATCGCATTTTTCCGAGAGAAAAAGGCGGCCATGCAACGGGTGTTTTCAGAAAGAAAAACAGTGGGTATTGGATGCGAAACATCGCCGCTGGCTTGGTATATTTTTTTTAAAACAGCCTGACAAACAAGGGTTTGAGAATCAAAACCTGAAGACGGTTCTGTTATTGCCGCAGGCTCGGTTGCGTTCTCAGCCTGCTCCCCAGACATTCTGGATTGCTCCGGCTGTGGGGCAGTATGGCGACAGTTGCTCCCCAGCAACAAGGCCAGGAGCATGGCAAACATTAATTTGAATTTCATGGCTGGGTCAGTGGATTTGTTGCAGGAGTTTTGCCGCTTCGGTGGCGTGGGCGGATTGGCTGGCTGCCACTGTTTGCAACAGTGTGCGAGCGGGATCAACGCGCTTGTTTTTAATATGACAGAGCGCCAAATGCCAGCGGGCATCATTAGGCGAGGTAAAAGTTTGGTCGGTAACCAAGGTAACCAACAGCAATTGAGTTTCTTCACCCGTATCGCCAGTTGCCATGAGGGCCTGCGCCAGAAAATAACGGGC
>JACMMM010000011.1 GCA_014379065.1 Saprospiraceae bacterium | reverse complement strand
GTCAACGGTCAATGTCAACGGTCAACTCGGCAAAGGTAAAAAGTTCGCGTCGGAGGGAATGTTTTAAATAAAATGTTTTGAAAAACAAATTTACTTTTAAACATATCCTGCAAGGAAATCATCAAGCAGTATCACTTGAAAACCTACAGTATCGGCTAAATGTTTTTGTAGCCGCTCATCAGTGGTCACGATGGCTTTGCTGTCGCTATGCAGGGCAGCTTCGAAGAGGTAGGTATCGCTGGAAAAATTGCCTTTGGAAATTTTTTCCTGCAATTCGATGGGAAGGGGGAGCGAATCGCTGTCGGGTATTTGCAGGCACTTTTCCGAGTTTTCGAGGATGGCTTTGATGAAATTTTTGTACAACATACGGCTTTCATTGTCATAATCGAACTCCTTGCGGAAGCGGTGGATTTTCCGCAGAAATTCGCTCGGTTCGCGTACCACGATCCGATCTTTTGGCTTCATTATGAATATCTTGAGAAATGTCACGGCCTTTTCCCGCTTTTCGGCACTAGCAGTAGGGCGGAGGTATTCGGGCAGCCATTCGTTGACGACAAAATCCATTTGGCGATGCAGTAAATCAAGCTTCAGAAAGTTGGAAGAGGGATGCTAGGTTTTCCATTTCGGCATCAAGGAAACTTTTATAACCGCCCCTGATTTGTCCTAGGTTGTTCACTTCTTGCCGCTCGAATTGAGTCGTTCCTTTTTTGTCTTTTGTCAAATAATATACGCAGAGGTCATCCGCAGCGAGTTTTCCTTCGGCTACTTGGCGTAGCAGTGCGGCCAAAAACTGTTCACTGTGGGTGGACAAAATAAATTGCTTTTCCTCCTTGTCGGAAATCTCGACCAGGCTCGCGACGAATCGGTTGATGATAGAAGGGTGCAGGTGGATTTCCGGTTCGTCCATGCAAAGCGCCTTGCTGTTTTTATAGAGGATTTTTGCCAACATTGTAACCAATTGGTTCGTGCCAGAACCTTCGTTCACGAGATTGGTCACGAATGCGTTGTTTTTTTCACGAATTTCCAAGTAAAAATTGGCGATTTCAGGGGTGGATCTAACCTCGAAAATACTGTCAATTATTTTTTCCAAATGGTACGAGACACTTTCTGTCAAGTCCTTATCAATTGCCAATAAAGTTGCAATTTCTTCTTCGGTCGTAATTTGGCCTTGTAAGGGAATGGTGCCATAATAAGGAAAGCTAAAACCACGTCGAGCAGGGATAAAGTCTGTTTTACTAAGTTCAATAGCAGGTAAATAAATTTCTGAGCGGATATCTTTAAGGGCTGAATCTAAATCGTTGGGTTGATCCTCTCTGTAAGTTGAGCCAGTGACCCCATTCCAAATAAGGTCTGCTTTCCCATTATTTATTTCTACTGGTTTGGAAATTTTTTGATTGACTGGATAGGGAAATGCTACTCCAAGTTCAAAAACTCCATATCCTTTTAAACTCAAGCTGAGAGATGACTTTTTGGGGTTCAAAACTGCACGATATTGCGTTCCATTTCCACCAACTTCCACTTTCAAATCAATCGGCAAATCAAGATCTTTCTGGAACACTGTCTGAGTGAACCCACCCAAATTCAGCCCCCCATACACAAAGAAATTGTCCAACGACTGGTTGGGGTTATTCACCAAATTTTTCAACGTCAACAGACTATAAATAAAGCTCGATTTGCCACAGTTATTCGCACCAGTAATGACTGTGAACTTCCCCAGCGGGACACCCGCCTTCTTAATGCTGCGGAAATTTTCGATGTGCAATTGCTTAATCATGTGTGCAAAAGTACGCTGATGCACTGATTTTTGCGCAAATCCTTTTATACTGGGAAGCATCTAGTTCGGCTTACTTTTGGGTCTCGAAATTTTTCTCTATCATGCGCATCGGCCTCTTCTTCGGCTCCTTCAACCCCATCCACATCGGGCACCTCATCATCGCCAACTTTATGGCCACGCAGACCGACCTCGAACGCGTGTGGTTCGTCGTAAGCCCGCAAAACCCGCTCAAGCCCAAGAAAACGCTTGCCCGCGATCATGATCGCCTGCACCTTGTGCGCCTCGGTATTGGCGACAACACGCTGCTCCGCGCCTCCGACGTGGAATTCCAATTGCCTATACCATCCTATACCATTGACACGCTTGCGTTTTTGAAAGAAAAACACCCCGAGCACGAGTTTGTGCTCATTATGGGCGCCGACAACCTTGGCTCGCTACAGCTCTGGAAGAACTATGAACAAATCCTTGCCGGGTACGATATCTACGTCTACAAACGCCCATCCTATGAACTTGGCGAATTCGCTTCGCATCCCCGGGTCCGTGTCTTTGAAGCCCCACCGCTCGACATTTCTGCCACCTATATCCGTGATTGCATCAAAGCCGGAAAATCTGTGCGCTATCTTGTGCCCGAGACCGTGTGGGAATACCTTGAGTCGGGGAGTTTGTACCATTGACTATTGACCGTTTGCTATTGACTGATTTGTGCCCAGTCAACGATCGGTAGTCAAAGGTCAATAGCCAACGGTCAATAGTCAAATGTCCAAGTCCAATAGGCAACCCATTCCATCAGCCTTGCGCCATTCCTGCACTTTCCCGAATCTCCATGCCCTTGAACCTTTTCACTTAAGTCGAGCCATTATGCGTCCATTTTCCCTCCTTTTTCCCTTGTCCGCCATAGTCATTTCACGCCCCAAAATTTTAATGATGGTGTGGACAATGGCGGGACTTTTCTCTTTTCTCGGGACAAACACCGCCCAAAACGACACCATTTTTCCGCTCCTCAGCATCGGCGAATGGCAGGAACACCTGCCATGGCAGCGTTCCAGATACGTCACCCAAAGTAGCGAAAAGGTCTATTATGCTACCGAGTGGGCGGTGGTAGAATTAGACAAAGCCGAGCGTTCCTCCCGTTTTATTACCAAGGTGGAGGGCCTGAGTGATGTGGGCATGAATCTCTTGCGCTACAATGCCGCTGCCAAGGTGCTGCTGCTTGCTTATACCAACAGCAATCTCGACCTTTTTTACCCAGCTGACCGCACAGTAGTCAATTTGCCCATCATCCAAAAAAACCCCAACATTGTGGGAGACCGTCAGATATACAATGTCTTTTTTGACGGCAAAATCGCGTATTTCGCTTGTGGTTTTGGCATTTTTAAATTTGACCTCGGAAATGCTGAAGCCGAATACACCGTGTTTACCAACATACCCGTCCGTTCCTTTGCCATTTACAACGGCTACCTCTGGGCAGGCACCGAAGACGGCCTGTATCGCCTGCCAGAAAACGACGAAAACCCAGCCGATTTCAGTCGCTGGGAAGAAGTAAGTGAAACATCGGGCTTTCCTGCCAATCTCCCTTACAACGCCCTATGTGTTTGGGACGGTAAACTCTGGTTGGGTGCAGCCAAAAAACTCCTGCATTTTGACGGTACTGCCGTCACAGAGGTTGCCACTCACCCTGAACGTTCGGTCAAATACCTCAGCTCGGAAGGCCCAGGGATGATGGTTGGTTGGAGCGACGACAACAACTACGGCTATGGCACGGTTGAATATGCGGAAACCAACGGGCAGCGCAATGAAATCCACTGGACTTGCGATGCAGCATTCCCGCTTTACGGAATCGAAGACGGCACAAAAAAATTCTGGTTTGCAGATTTGGCCGATCAGTTTAAGTTCTACGACGCGAACACCAACCAATGTGATAAATTCTCCTTCAACTCTCCCTACACCCATCGCAGTTCTGAAATAGCATTTGGCAGCGAGGGCACTACTTATGTGGCAACCCCAGGCCCCAAAACAGACCTTAGTGTAATCGGGTATCGCGATGGGGTCTTTTCTTTTAAAAATGGCCATTGGAAGGATTGGTCTGAAAGGACGGTCCCTGCTATTGTTGATTCTTCTGAGAGTTATAAGGATATGTGGCGAATAGCCCCACACCCTTTGGAGGATAAAACTTATGTAGGAAGCTGGGTGGGCGGTGTGCTACAATTCACCCAAGGCACGTATGAGAAAAAATACACCAAATCCAATTCTAAGCTTCAAGGTCCGGGGAGTTCGAACGAAAAGCGCACGATCATCGGGGGGCTTGCTTTCGATCAAAACAACAACCTCTGGATAAGCAACTACGGCGCAAATGCTCCCATCGCTGTGCTGAAATCCGATGGTACGATAAGTAATTTCACGGGTTCCCCTGCCAACAATTTACTTCAGGTGACTATAGATCAGAATGGGTACAAATGGTTTGTAATCGCCTTCAGTGCAGGTATATTGGTTTATGATTCGGGGGCTGACCTGGACAGCCCCTCAGACGACCGCTACCGCGTCATCACCACCGCCAACAGCGTGCTGCCAACCAACTTTATCAATTGTATTACGGTTGACCTAGATGGAGACGTATGGGTGGGTACGCAACAAGGCGCGGTGAGTTTTGAGTGCGGGTCCAATGTGTTTGACGAAGATTGCAAAGGCCGCCGCCGAATTGTGAATGTAGACGGGTTTAACGGCTATTTGCTCGAAACAGAAGATGTGAAAGCCATTGCTATAGACGGCGCAAACCAGAAATGGTTTGGCACTTCCAATGGCGTGTTTGTGCAATCGCCTGATGCGCTGACGCAAGTGGCGCGTTTTACGAATACCAACAGCCCGCTGTTCGACAACGCCATTACCGATATTTCCGTAAACCCAGTCACAGGAGAAGCTTGGATCGGTACGGAAAAAGGACTTATTTCCCTTCGTGCGGGCGCCACAGAAGGTGGGCGCGTCAACCTTCCTACCGCTTACGCCTACCCCAACCCTGTGCAAGCCGGTTACGATGGCCCTATTGCCGTATATGGGCTTGCCCGCGATGCCAACGTGAAAATAACCGATGCAGCCGGGCATCTCGTGTATGAAGGCAAAGCCCTGGGTGGCCAAGCGGTGTGGAACGGGCGTGATTACCTCGGCAGAAGAGCCGCTTCAGGAGTTTACCTGATTTTCGCCACCAGTGAAACCAATTTTGACCAACCCGATGCGATTGTTACCAAAGTGGTGATATTGAATTAGGAGACCTCGGAGGACTCTACACGCATAAAACATGAGCCATCCCGTCCCGAGCACTCGGGATTGGGGTGGCTCATGTCTTTTTTTGTCTTAATGGTGCGTAGCACCCAAAACGTCGGTAGAAAAGTCAATCGGTGCGTAAAAAAGGTGCGTAGCACCGGAACAAACGCGCCTTAAACGAGTACAAGTTCCGGTGCTACGCACCTCCAAAGCACTTGTTGCCGATCTTCCTACCGACGTTTTGGGTGCTACGCACCTATTCCCAAATTTGGGGATGACTCATGTTGCTAAAGTGCGTTCTTCACAGTCTGCGCCTCCTTGCGAAAGGTCACCCCTTCAGGCGAATCAATATAAGCCTGGAGATTTTGGCGGGCGCAATCTTTATCCCCTTTACCGGCACATGCGAGGCCGAGGTAATAAAGCGCAGGAATTTTCTTTTCGTCTTGGCTTTGTGCCACGGGTGTAAGCGCGGTAACGGCGGCAGCATACTGCTTGCTTTCTACAAGAGAGACGCCCCAGTAAAAACGATAGTCCATTCGATCTGCGTTGGCGGCTACTATGGGTTGAAGAGCATTGGCGGCTTCGCTATATTTTTGCTCGTCGTACAATCCAAATGCCCTGATCACATTTTCGGGAACGGCTTGGGCTTCATCCCCCAAACTTTTGAATTTCATTTTGTTGGGATACTCCTTTGTGTTGTCGGCCACGACAGATTGCAAGCTGGGCGGCATGATAAAGAGATACGCGACAATCAAAAGTGCGATGGCGGCAGCGGTAGCATAAGCATAGCGGGGCAACATCGAGACTTTTATTGCAGTGGTTGGATACGGTTTTTGGGCAGCCACCCTCCAAGCGGTGTTTTGGATGCCTCCGGCAAGCGAATGCATTTGGACGGTAGCGGCCACACGCTGTTGGAAAGCGAGTTCGGCAGCCACGCCTGGGTTGGCGAAAGCCAGCGTATTTAGTTCCGTTGCTTCCGCCGTAGTAAGGGCGTTGGCAAAATAGGATTCGAGAAGATATTCGGCTCGGTTTTCCATTTTAGATGAGCGACTGCGCGTTTGATGGATGAGTGATGTTGTGAATGGCTTGTTCTCATTTTCGTAGTTTGTCGAGGCATCTTTTGCGAAGTTGGCGTACTACTTCAGGGCTGGCATAACCGAGCACATCGGCTATTTCCTGGCTGTTTAGTCCCTCGCGGTAGGTTAGAGCGAGCAGGCTTCGGCAGGGTTCGCCGAGCGCGTCCACTTTGGCCCAGAGTTGCGCATCTGTTTGCTGTGCAATGATTTGCTCCTCTGCACCAGGGTCAGTTTCTTTGGTGATCGGGAAGGCTTCGTCGCCGGGCAATCCAATCCTGCCCTGTTTTCGGCGAAAGGCCTGAATGAGGTTTTTGCCGATACCGAAGAGGTAGGTGCATAAGGTGCCGACCAATTCGGTGAGCCGCCCCGATTCGAGGTTGAGAATCATGATGATGACCGCATTTTGAAAAATATCGGCCAGATCCTGAGCGCTCGTTCGGGTGTTTTCCTTGCCCCAACCGATGAATTTCGGGCGGCATTTGTTGTAAATGCCAGCTGAAACACCATTGGGGTTTTTGCGGAAGTCGTCGAGTTCGTTTTGTTTACCGTCCATACTTGTTGGGCGTAAAAGTAGAGCGGCGATTATGGTGCTTTATGGCACTTGGAGAAAAAATGTGAACAATACAGCTAAAATTTTTTCTGGAAAATACCTAGCACCCTATTAACCGCCAATTAAAAAGGCTCGCCAAGGGTTCTTGGCCGCCTATTGCTTCCTATTACTGCCTCCCTCCTTCGCTAAAGCTTCGGCGGGTAAAACTGCTACAGCCCCATTTTAAGCCCCTTTGCCACTCTTTCCCAATCGAAGGCCGGACCAATGTCCCATTTTCCACTAGGGCGGAAATTGACGTGAGAGCAAATGCCCTTGAAATTCTGAGCTTCTGCCGATGTGCCAAATACCTTATAGCGCTTGCTGGGGGGCAAAAATGTGCGTGGTATGTTGAAACGGGCCGTCAGGTAGCGCAATAGCCGTATGAGTGAGTTGTACTGCGCAGAGGTGTATTTGGCGTAATACAGTTCATTTCGATACGCTTCTGGCAGTTTTTGGTATTGCGAGGTTTCGGCCTCAGTACAGTAAACATCATCCTTACTATATATTGTATGAAGTAAACCGCCCGCTTTTTTGCGCAAAAAACCGATGTTCGACAACTCAATGGGGATGCTGCGCTGACTTCCGAAGGTATTGCCTCCAACTGCATCAGGGCCAAGGTGGTAAGACCAATATTTGGATTTCCAAAGGTTGTATATATGTCCCGAACGACTAATCACAAAGGGCACTGACACCTCTACGCTCTGGCGACTCAGTTGCGCAATATCGCCTTTCAAAAAGCCCGCAGTGTAATGCAACACGATGCGTTCTTTGGGGTGCTCTTCGGCGAAGTAGTAAGAATCGTCAATCACTTCTTTGTGACAATCCACCAAGGTGATTGTACCGCCAGCGTTGTCAGAAATGTTGACCGTTTCGTTGGTCAGGACAAACTTGGTGCCGCTGGAATCAATGCCCGATTGGCGAAAGGAGGTTTCGTGTTGTGCGATGCTGCTGGCCTTCATGTTTGAAGTTGTTGAGGATGTTTAGGGGTTAGGGTTTAGAGTTTAGGGTTTAGGGTTTAGGGGGCATGCGGACTAAACCCTAAACTCTAAACCCTAAACAATTTAGAATCTAGCTACTATACCTGCCAAGAAATTCAGGCCCACGGTAGGATAGCGGTACCAGCGTTCGCGTTTGTTATTCAGCACGTTGTTGATATCGAGGAATGCGCCCACATTTTTGGTGAAATAATATGAACCACCAAGGCTGAGGTCCAACAACGTTTTGCTTTTCACAGGGTCGCCTGCTTCATTTAGGAAGGAGATTTTATCAGCGGTATGGAGCGATGCTTTGAGGCTTGCTTTGCCTTCCAGCAGGCTGTAAACTGCTCCAAAATTGCCTTCGATTTCGGGCAAGCCCCACACCCGAATTTGAGGAGAGGCGTCGGTTGAATCAGATTCAAATACATTTTGGCTAAGCGTGCCCGTGATGGTCAGGTTTTTGATGGGCGAAACTTTGACCGTCCCCTGCATATTGAACATATTCACATCATCATAAATAATCTGGAAGCGCGTAATGCCTTCCGGCGTGAACAAGGTCTGGAAGAGGGCGAGGTCTTTGGTTTTGGAATAGCCAACTTGCCCATTGTATTCAAGCCAGCCAAAACTGCCCTTCACGCCGCCATAGTAATTGTCCCAGCGTGTGTTGAGCAATTTTGACTCGCGAATCTGGATAAAAGGATTGTACTCAGAAAGACTGCGATAAGTGTTTTTGCGCAGGTCGCCCGTAATGCCGGCAAAGGCCTGGATGCCGTCGCCCCACACACGCAGGGTCAGTTCAGCATCGGGGAAAATGCTGAACTCGTCGCGGTTGTTCACGAAATTGCCACCGATCTTAAATTGCAGAAAGTCAAAATGCATCGTAAAAGATGGCTGCAAATAAATATTGTTCAATTTCTGGGAAACCGTATCGTCGAATTTCGTCAAGTCTGGCCGAATGGTTACCCGAAGCGCATGCTTTTCGTTGAACCATTTAGTGGCCGAAAGACCCATTTCAAAATGGGTTTCTTTGTTGGAATAAAAATCGTTGAGCAGGTAAAATTTTGGCGCGACCGCAAAATTCAGATCAGTTTCGGTGCGCTTGCTGTTGTAGAGCCTTGCTCCGAAGTCAAAGATTTTATAGTCCTGTCGGGTGCGTTCCGGCGAAAAATCCAGTGAATCGTGGTCATAGCCATAGAAATGCACCCGGTCGTAGGTGTAGCCCAGGTTGATTTGTGTGGCGAGGTTTTTCGGAAAGAAAATGTTGGTACTGAGCAAACCTTGCGTTTTTTGGAATTTTTGATTTTCAATGGCTTTGTCGGCACTGAGCTGATGGTGCTTGAGCCACACTTTTCCGTCGAATTTTTCTCCAGCCTTGAAAAAATAGCCACCCTCCCCATAAATCGAGGTGGGCACGCCACCGCCCAGTTTCACAAAACCGTTGTAAGCATCTTCCTTGGGTGCAGATTTCAACCCGAGCGGACGGAGTTTAGGCGGGTCGTATTTGATGTTGGAAGGGTGGGGCGGCACGGAGTAATTTTGCTTCTGCGTATTGGTATCCAGCGCCGGCAGGGTAGGGGGCACGTTGATTTTGTTGGCCTCCAAAAGTTGTGCATCGAATGCCTTGACCACGGTTACGTTGTCGCCTTCGAGGTCTTTTTGAGCAAAAGCCGCTTGCGAAACAGAAAGGAATGCAATTGCGGCGAGCAGATATTTTGGTTTGAAAATCATTTTTCGTAG
>JACMMM010000129.1 GCA_014379065.1 Saprospiraceae bacterium | reverse complement strand
GACCGAGATGACGCCGCGATCGGGCTTTCGCACAAGGCTCTGGCGCCGACTGGAAAAACGGTCTCGCCTGGGCCATTATCGGTGGCTTGAATTCTTCGATGTTTCTTTCGCTGATCGTGGTGCCGGTTGTGTATTGGATGTTTGACCGGGGGATGGAGCGGCTGGGGATTGGGCGGAAGGAGAAGGTGGATTTGGTGGAGTAGCGAACCAGATTTGACAACTTTTAGAAAGTTGTCAAATCTTCATATGCTTTGGAGGAGTGAGGGGTTTGGATGTTCCGGCCATTATTCGTTAAATTTGCAACGGCTTAAAAGCATGTGCTATGTTACTCAACTTACAACTTACCCACGAGATTCAGAACCTAGACCTCAAATCTTTAGAGGAACTTCGGCTTTTCATTGAAACGCTGTTAAAGAAGCAAAAGCAGCCTGACAAAAAAAGCGATAAGAATGCTCCCCAAAAGACCCTTTTAGCAGATATGGAACGCATCCCCATTCCTGTGAACAACATCATTATTGACCGTGCCGAACTTTATGAAAACCGTATCTGATGACCGCGTTTTCGTGGATACGAACATCCTTTTTTACGCCAACGACCCATCTTCTGCATTTGGCGAACAAGCCATCGCCCGCATCAACGAACTTGCATCTCTCAATAACGAGATGATTATCAGCAGCCAAGTCATCCGGGAATACGCTGCTGCAACGCTTCGGAATGCAGTTTACCACAAATTGGATTTGAAGGTCAGTATAGAAGCGGTATTACGCAATATTGCTCGATTCCAACGCGACTTTGAAGTGCTTTACGATGGCCCACAGATTTTACAAAATTGGGCAACGCTCCTGCCAATGCTTACTACAGGAAAAGATGTTTTTGATTTCAATATTGCAGCGACATTACAAGCGAATGGCATTCAAAATATCTTGACCCACAACGAAAAGGATTTTGTGAAGTTCGATAGTTGGCTGAATGTGCTGCCACTTATTTCGGATGCTGAATAGAAAACCTTCCAAACAAATTATTTAGATTTAAAGCAATGAATGACAATTCTTTTAAGGACAGAATTTGGCAACATGGTCTCCATGAAGACCAGATGTTTAACGAACGTTTTAATTTTTTTCTAACCCTTCAATCTATCCTAATTGCCGCCGTCGCCATTCTAGTTGACAAATTAGAAGCAAAAGACAAATGGGTTGGGTATGGTTTGATTATTATTGGAATTATAATTTCTACTGTATTATGGCTTATTCAAGCCAAACAGAAATTCGTGTTAGAAGGTCTACGGAAAAAGTGTCAAGAGGTTTTTCCAGATTATTTCGAGACTGTTCAGTATCGAGAAAAAAGTAAATGGAGGTATTTTTCCATTACTAATGCTTTAGCACATTGGGTACCCGGTCTTATAATGATACTTTGGATTTTGATATTAGTTTTCCTAATCAAAAAATAAATAATCCCTTTTTCTGCTTGGCGTTTTTATTCCCCTATTCCTAAGGGAGGTTATCCACTTAGTTTAGTTCATCGCGGCTCTCATGCCTATAGCGGTGAATGAGATTCGACAACTTTCCCAAAAGTTGTCGAATTTTCACACAATCACAAATAGCTTTTTGGCACGTCCTCGACCCTATCCACATTGAGCGCGTGGATAAGTCCTTCAAGGGCTTTTTCGAACTTCGTATTGTCTTGCCAATCGCGGAAATCGCCGATGATATAGCGGCGAACATCATCGGCTTTTGCACCGTCCCATTGAAAAACGTGGTCGTCAATCGTGATGGGAATCAGCAGGTTGACCTTTCTTTTTTGCTCCGTGAAGTGCTTGTCTTCCTTCCTTAAAATGCGATTTAATTCGCGGTCAACCCAAGGGCTTTCTAATGATTCCTTGGAACAGACGAGCAGCATTTTGTCATAGAGGTCAATGCCTCTCGTGAGTCGCTCAGTGATTTCATCACCCGGTTTCATATTCTTTTCATCAAAAAAGACCGTCACGCCACGAGCGATGAGCGCTTCGTAGAGTTTGCGGGCGAAGTCTTTGTTTTTCCAAGCATGGGAAAGGAAGACGGGGTACATACGGATGGGTGCGCTGTCTCTGAATTCGGGCAGGTAATCAATGAAGAGTTCCGGCAGGCCGATTTTGGTGAGAAAACTACGGGAGAGATTGCTAGAGACTTGGAGGGTGTGGAAGTCTATTATACAAGGCCTCGATACACCTACTTCATCTAAACCTATACAAGTGGAGAGGTTAGTAAGAGCGAAAATCGTGCCCCCTAAAATACAGTCTGTAAAATCAGTTTCTTGCAATTTAGCAGATGTAAAATTAGCCCCTATAAGGTCTGATCCTGTAAAATTAGTCTTTGAAAGATTCGCTTGTTTAAAATTAGATCCACTAGATTGTGAGTTAGATAGGTTTGCATTTATAAGTTTACAGTTTTCAAAATTAGCGTCTCTAATTTTTGCTCTATAAAGATTTGCTCCTGAAAGGTCAGAATTTACGAAACTTGTTCTCGTCAAAATCGAATCGGATAAATTTGCTAAACGAATATCAGCCTCATATAAAATAGCTTCCGTAAGGTCAGCCTCTGTAAAATCCGACTTATAAAGATGAGCATTGCTAAGATTGGCATCACGTAGATAAGCTTCGATAAAAACTGACTCGTTTATTTTCGCTTCAATAAGGTTTGCGCCACGAAGATCGGTTTTTTCAAAATTTGATTTTTCAAGAAAAGCACCCTCAAGATCAATATTATTCAAGGTTGCCCCTGTGAAGTCGAGTTGATCATCACTATAATGGTTTATCCTCCACCTATTCCACACCTCCACCCCCTGCTTCAAAATTTTCAAATGTTCAGGATTTGCCATGAGTAAAAGTTATTTTGAATAAGGTGTACGACGGTGCTTGCGTAAATTTTTTTCTTCAGTAAGTTTTTTCTCCTCCCACACTTTGTCCGCAGCATCGGAAGCTTTGTCTGCAAGTTTTTGCCCCAACGCCTGATCTCCGCCAGTTTTTCTAAACATACTCCATCTCTCCTTCCCCGGCCCCAACGCTTTCCACAAAACCTCTTCTGGCGGCACTGCTTCCAGTAAAATCCGCTCTCCCGTGGCCGGGTTGTCAAACGCCAAGCGCCAGGCGTGGAGGTGTATACTGCGGTCGGGATTGCTGCGCCGCGCACCGTATTTCACATCGCCTTTGATGGGGCAACCAATTGCCGCGAGCTGTGCGCGGATTTGGTGATGCCGACCGGTAACCAGTTGGATATGAAGCAGATGATAGTGTTTGCTGCTTTCCAGCAATTGGTAGCGAAGTTCGGCGCGTTCAGTGCCGGGTTGTTCTTCGTCGAAGACCGTGGAGGTGTTTTTTGTCTGATTCTTTTTCAAATAATGGATCAGCGTCCCCTCGGGTTTGGGCGGCATATTCTGCACCATCGCGAGGTAATCTTTTTGGACGGTACGCGCCTGAAACTGTGCGGAAAACATCGCCATCGCCTCGGCAGTCTTTGCAAAAAGCACGAGCCCGCTCACCGGTCGGTCCACACGATGGACGAGGTGAAGCGGATGTCCGCAATACGCTTCGGCCTGGCTCAGAAGAGATTCGTCGCCCGTTTTGTCTGGCTGAGAAGCCAGGCCGGGCGGCTTGTTGATGACCAGGAACGCGGGATTTTCGTGTAGGATATTTAGCATAATAACCACAAAACCTGCCTATTGGTGGGCAGAGACACAAAGTAGTGAAGTTTTTTGATTGACGATTAATAGATTAAAAGATCTACGCCTTCAATTTCCCCGGAAAGGCTCGCTCAATCAGCGTTCTTGCCAAAATCAAATTCGGATTGAACACTGCCAAGCCCTGTAAATCCAGTCGCTCTTCGATCATGCCCAATTCTGTGCAGCCCAGTATAATGGCTTGTGCGCCAAGACTTTTTAAGTTTTGGATGGCGGTATTGAGCCAAGCAATAGGTGATTGCGGGATATTCGTGGGGGAGGCTTTTATTTCATAAATCGCTCGTTGGGACAATGCTTCGTGCTGTTCAAAATCGAGCACGACAGGCATGAGACCAGCCGCTTCCAAGCGGTCTTGATAAATCCTGGTTTTGTAAGTGCCGGAAGTGGAGAGCAATCCCACGCGCTGAATTTTGGCCGGATGCGTTTGAATGGCTTGAACCGATCCGTCAATCATATTGACTACTTCCGCTTGCGAACCATTTGCACCCAAAATTTCCAGCATGGGGTCGAAAATTTGCGGTGCATGGGCAGTGTTGCAAGCGATTCCAATGTATTTCGAGCCAGCGCCTTCGAGCATCAAAACGATTTTTGCGAGGGCCGGAGCAGGATTTTCGCTTGTTTTTCCGAGCAAGTATTCTGTCCTATCCACAATCTCATTAGGGATAGAAGCCAACAGCACGGGCAAGTGCTCTTGGTCAGTGTTTGCAACCGTGTTTTCCACGATTTTCTTGTAAAGATCAGCGCCCGCCATGGGCCCTATGCCGCCTACTATGCCTATCATTAATGGGTGACT
This sequence comes from Saprospiraceae bacterium, assembly GCA_014379065.1. Taxonomy (GTDB): domain Bacteria; phylum Bacteroidota; class Bacteroidia; order Chitinophagales; family Saprospiraceae; genus M3007. The sequence goes on along the minus strand of JACMMM010000129.1, from coordinate 5,625 downwards.
GGGTGATTTTATGATGGAATTACTTCTTTTTGTGCTTTTTCTTGCTGGCGGATCTTTTCTTCAAAATCCTCCATATTTGTAGAATAGCAGTTAGGGAGAATACGCATCCGATTATGAAATTAATGGTTTCTTGACTTGCGTTTAATTTTTCAACCACCATTTTCCCGCCAAAAATAAAAATACAATGTGCTGCAAAAGTGCCTAGGGCTATCCCGAGCAAATAGCCATTGTAAAACCCCTTTTTGTCCTGCAAGATGCCTTTGGTTTGCAGTATCGCACTCCAGCCCAGCCAAAACGGGATAGATGCCGGGCTAAGCGCGCGCATCATAAGCCCCAGCAAAAAGCGGTGCATGGTATGGGAAAGCAACACATTTTTGGCCCCGTGCTCACCTAAGGACGCTTTGAAGCTGGCAATGGCCAACACGACCACAATTAATACCGTGACCCATTCCAATATTTTAAAAATGCGCTCATGCTTTTGCACCCATTCCAGTGCGACCAGTATCAGCCGAACGTAGATCACTTCGGCTACAATGCTGCCGATGGAGAAATTGATGGCAGGCCTTATTCCCTCCGTGACGCTGATTTGCATCGCAGAAAGACCGATCGTGCCGATGACTATCGAACCCAAAAAACTGATGGACAACCCGGAATAGAAGACGCGAAATATACTTTTCATAAACTTTGGGTGGCCATTAACTTTTGACCATTGACTTTTGACCGTTGACCAGTGATTGTTGACAGCTAATCGTTAAGGGTCAATGGTCAACGGTCAAAAGTCAACAGTCCTTAATCGTATTGGTCCAGCAAATCAAGGTGGCGATTGACCGCGCGAAGGTAACGGAAGCCTTTCCAAAATGGCCAATAAGGATGACCGTGGGCGTTGTTCCAGGCACTCACTTCGTAAAGCAATTTCATGTGGTAAAGAATCACGCCGTAAGCCTGCCAAAGGCTCATCCCACAGTGGTATATGTGGCTAGGCGATGCGCCCGCCCCATTGTATTCGAGGATGGAATAGTTCTTCCCTGCTTTCAAATCGGCGATCGAGGTGCATTTGATATCATACCTCCCCAAAAAAAAAGCGCCGCTATAGATGCTGATCTTATCGAAAAATGCCGTCAATTCAGCATCGGCCTCGTGCGTAAGGTTGCGCAGGCGAGCGCCCCGGCTGCGATTGATGGCGAAGGAAAGCACGTAGCGTTCGCGGTCAGCAGGCACCCAATCGAGTTTGTCTTCGTGTTTTCGGCACATTTCTTCGGCGCGTTTGCCGGCTTGTGGGTGTTGTTCGATGAGTTCGCGGAGCGTAGTTTTTCCGTCGCCCCACACTTCGAGCGATTCGCGGAGGATGATACCTGTGATTTGACCGGTCTGTTTGGAGGGATGGCGGACATAGAATACTCCGAGTTCCATCGGAGCGTCTATCAGGTCTTGCACGAGGTAATCCATCGGGCAATAGCCGTGATATTCAAGCAACTGCGCTTCGGTGTCAATTTTTCGAAAAAGCAAGCCTTTGCGGCCCACGTCAGGTTTTACGATAAAAGGATATTGGAACCCTGCTTCGATCATGCGTTTTTTCACGCCTTCAAAATCCTCGGGAGGCTTTACCAAAATGGTGCGGGGGTACACGCCATCGGGCAATTGTTTGTACACATCGGTCTTTGTCTCACCTTCGTAACCACCAAACGGAATGGTAGGGTTGGAGGGTGTAAACCACCATAACGAGCGGGCTCTGAGCGCATACCAGGTCCAAATCGGAAAGAGCGGAGCATAGAGTGCGGCTGCAGGCCAGTGCTCCCAGTGGGTGAGTTTTTCAAAAAATCCCGGCTTTTGCGAGGGGGTAGGGGGCGGCGTGTTTTGCTCCTGCATTGTACGTTGTCTGGAAAAAGTGCGCAAAAGTAGCGTTTCGGGTTGGAAAAATTAGCCCTGGAAAACTGTGAAGGCTTGCATTCTGTTAATCGCTCTAATTTTGACCCGCCGTCAGAGCATTTCTTTCGCATCTAAAACACAAAACTATGCAATCAGGAAAAGTCAAATTCATCGCTTTATTTCTATTTGGGATCCTTACCTCGCCTTCTTTTGGTCAGTGGGTGAACGTCCCAACCGGGACTACCGGCAAATACGAGTCGGCCTATTTTTTTGATACCCAAAACGGCATTGTCTCCTCAGACAGTAAGGTTTTAAAAACATCCGACGCTGGTGCCAGCTGGACGCCCGTGAGTGTATTTGGGATACGCGACGTAGAATTTGCCAGTACGACCCTTGGATTCGCCGCCGGTTATGCCGGGTCTTCCCTGAAAAAAACAACCGATGGCGGGAATACCTGGACAGCGCTTACGCCTCCCACCTCCAATGCATTATGGGGTGTATCTGTGGTGAACGCCAATACCTTATATGTGTCGGGGACGGGTAAAGTGGTGTGGAAAAGTACCAACGGTGGAAGTTCCTTTTCAGTCGTCAATCTTCCATCTGTACCACCTTCTGATTTAGCTGTTGACCTGGATTTTGTGAGTGCCACTACGGGCTGCGTTTTAGGACAGTATGGAGGCGTTTGGAGAACTACCAATGGGGGAACTTCCTGGACGAATACCTACCCGTCTGCCAACATCGAATACGTTTCTATTTATTTTTTGGATGCCATGACGGGCTTTGTTGTAGGCGAATCTGGGACGATTCTTAAAACCATCGATGGCGGTGTTTCCTGGTCGCCGCAGGTTTCTGGAAGTGCATCACGGCTTCAATATGTGCATTTTCTAGACTTGAACAACGGGGTCGTGGCGGGTTATGACGGCACTGTTTTGCGCACAGTGAATGGGGGCGCCACTTGGTTTAAGGAAAACACCGGATCAACCGAAAAATTACGCTTCTGTTACCTGATTTCACCAACGGTTGCTATTGCTGGCGGGGATAATGGCACGATGCTCAGAAATTCCAACCTTACTACTGGCGTGGGGGAGCCAGATGCTCTGTCCAATTGTAAAATCTTTCCCAATCCCACCAATGGGCAGTTTTCGGTTCGTAGCGTTGACGCTATCAAAAACTTGAAAGTGTTCGATTCAATGGGACGTCTCGTCTGGGAATCTTCTGATTCAACCTTTGAAACGACGGCTGATTTGTCGGCTCAGGCGCGGGGAGTGTATTTTTTGAAAGTGGAGGCCGCTGGGGCTGTTCGCACGTTTAAAATTGTACGAGAATGAGGCTTGTGGAGATACAGGTACACCAGGCTCCTAAATCAAGCAGCCAGAGCCAACCGCTTCCGCTCAACAGCAATGTCATAAGAAGTTTGCAAGCGCATCCAGAATTCTGCGTCAATACCAAGTATGGTTTCCAATTTGATGGCCATTTGAGCACTGATATGTCGCTTTTCGTGCAAAAGCTCGCTCAACTGACTGGCCTGAATGTTTAGTTGCGCAGCAAATTCAGATTTCTTCAGCTGCCTTGCTTCAATCTCCATGAGCAATACTTCACCGGGGTGCAATGTCTCAGGTGTTTTGATAGGAATACCTGATTTGCCAATTACTTTATATGCAGGCATGACAGAGTGTTTTTAAAGTTTTGTAAATTTTTCATCCCCGCTCCGCCAACTCCAGCCACCGCATCTCCTTCACATCCAAATCCTCCTGCAATTTTCCCAACTCCGCAGAAAGTTTCCCCGCTTCGTCAGCGCCCAGGTCGGCGGCGTTGAACCGTTCGAGGATTTGCTTTTTACGGGCTTCCAGCGCTGCGATTTCCTTGTCGAGTTTTTTCATCTCGTTGCGTTCCGTACTGGTGAGGGTTGACCGTTGACTATTGACTGTTGACGGTTGACTCGAAAACGCTGTGCTGCCAACGCTTACTGCCCCTGCATCTGTCACCTGCTTCTCACTGCGCTTCTGGGCTCGGTATTCTGCGTAACTGCCGTTAAAATCCTTGATTTTCCCATCTCCTTCAAAAATAAAAAGGTGATCCACGAGCCGATCCATGAAATACCGGTCGTGCGTTACCACCACGAGACAGCCGGGGAAATCTTCAAGAAAATCTTCTAATACCTGCAACGTCAACACATCCAGATCGTTCGTCGGCTCATCGAGAATAAGGAAATTAGGGTTTTTCATCAGCACCGTGAGCAGGTACAGCCGCCGCTTTTCGCCGCCGGAAAGTTGGCTCACGTACACCTGCTGCTGCGGACGACTGAACAGGAATCGCTCCAAAAGTTGCGCCGCAGAGAGTTCTTTTCCCTTGTCCAGCGGGATGTAGTCGGCAATGTCGCGCACGGCATCAATCACGCGCCGATCCTCCTTTAAATGAAGTCCTTCTTGTCGGTAATGCCCAAAGGTCACTGTGTCACCCACCACCACTTTGCCCGTGTCGGGCGGCAACATCTGGGTTATGAGCTGTAGAAAAGTGGACTTGCCCGAACCGTTTTGGCCCACGATGCCCACACGCTCCTTGCGCTTGAATTTGTAACTGAAATGTTCGATCAACTTCTTGTCGCCAAAGGATTTGCTGATGTTGTGCAACTCCACAATCTTGCCGCCCAGCCAGGTTTCCTTGATGGAAAGACTCAATTCATCCTTGGTTTTTTTCAGCGAATCATTGACCTCTTTTCGATTGAAATAAGCGTCTACGCGGGCCTTGGCCTTGGTCGTACGGGCTTGAGGGGATTTCCGCACCCAATCGAGTTCGTTTTTGAGGAGTTTGTTTTGGCGTTCGTACGTCGTGACTTCATTCTCCTCGCGCAGCGCCTTTTTTTCAAGGTAATCAGAGTAAGAACCTGAATATCGGCGGAGTTGCCCGCCTTCGAGTTCAATGATGCTATCGCACACATTTTCAAGGAAATAGCGATCGTGCGTGACCATGAAAAGCGTGATGCCCGGCTGTTGTAGGTATTCTTCGAGCCATTCGATCATTTCCACGTCAAGGTGGTTGGTAGGCTCGTCGAGAATGAGGAAATCGGGCTCTTCCAACAGGATTTTCACCAGAGCTAAGCGCTTTTGCTGTCCTCCAGAGAGTGTGCCGACTTTCTGCTCGTAATCGTTCATCCGAAAGCGCGAGAGCGTTTCTTTCACTTTGGCCTCGAAAGTCCAGGCGTTTTGCTGATCCATCTCGGCAATGGCCTCTGTGAGTTCGTCCCCGTCTTTACCCGCCGTAGGCTTGCCGAAGGAGGGTTCCGCCGTAGGCTTGCCGAAGGAGGGTTCCGCCGTAGATTTATCGTAGGAGGGTTCACCTGCCTTAGACTCGTCAGTAACAGGATTCTCGTGATGTAAAAGTGCCTTTTCATAACGCTGCACCACCCGCACGAGCGGGTTCGTGGGATCAAGCACGGCACCTAGCACATCCATACCCGGCGGAAAATTTGGTTCCTGGTCAAGCCAGCCGATTCGGATGTCTTTTCGGAGCGTGATTTTGGCCCCCTCGCCCTCGCTGCCTTCTTTGCCGGCGATGACCCGCATGAGCGTGCTTTTGCCCGTGCCGTTTTTGGCGATGAGGCCGATTTTTTGCCCCTTGTCAAGGTGGAGGCCGATATTTTGAAAGAGCAGCTTTTCGCCGTAGCTCTTGGAGACGTTCTCTAGTGTAAGGAAATTCAATGGATGGACTGTTTACCCGCCAGAGCATCTCGCCACCGCTTTCTCCTTCGTTAAAACTTCG